>CADBQP010000068.1 GCA_902796835.1 uncultured Bacteroidales bacterium | reverse complement strand
TTGGCAACGGCAAAGATACGCACGCGCGATATGGGCTGTCAACTTTTCGCGACTTTTCGCAGACAAAAAACACTTCGCCAGCCTGAGTGGCCACTGACGAAGTGAATTTTTTTGAAAAAATAAAATTTAACAACCTGGCACAATGTTTTTTTCTAAATTAAGGGGGGGGGAAAAGCAGCTATTTAAGTCTCTGTGCCGTATGTTTCTCTTACAAAATCATTTAATGCCTCCGCCAACTGAATCTCTACAGCAGGATGGTCGCTTTCTTTTACCATTTCTGTTGCCTGTGATGTGTGAGTGAGTTTATTTAATATTCGCCGGCACTTTCCATGATAGGACTGCCTGCTATTGTTCAGCAAAGAACGGATGTCCTTTCCGTTAAATCCAAGTAGTATCAGTGTGCATATTCTCTGCTGTATGTTTGAAGAGATATAAAATTCCTTTTTCAAAAGTTCACACAGGTTTGGCCAAATGGATTCTATCAGTTCGTCGAACTCATCCCATTCACTATTTGTAAGTTCCTCGCCACGTGCGGCTTTAGTTTTTATGAGACTGCACACTTCGCTACGTTTAAGGCGAGTCTTGTCTTGAACTGTTTTTGCAATGTTTAGATCGTGCCTCAGCCTTCTGTTTTTTTCAGATTCTGTCAGGAGTGATTCTTCCAGTTTCTTTTGCGCTTCTTTTTCGCGCGCAATTTCGATTTGCTGTAGCCTGAGCTTATTTTCTAATCTTCGCTTTCTCAAAATCAGAAAGATCGCAACAAATGAGGAAAGAAGTAGTATGAACAAGACTCCTGCTATTGCATACCAAGTCATATTGACTCTCCTTGCGCGTTCCAGTGCAGCCTGCTCTTCGTGTATTGAATAGTCATATAAAGATTTCATACGTACCACGCTTTCCATGTTCATTTCTTCGTGGAGCTTTTCGTATTTACTGATGCACAATATGGCATAATGTGCGGCTTTAGCTATATCGCCTTTGTCTGCATATACATTGGCAATCTCCCTGAGAGCTGCACATGACATCCATAACCGATCACTCCTGGTTGCTGGTGTATAATAATAGATGGCGGAATCGAGATAACCTTTCATACGCATGTAGTCGCCAACTACAAAATTGTCATATAGACTACTCTTATCAGATTTGTAATATGCAAAAATTTCAATCGCCCGTTTGGTATCGCCCTGCTTCCTGAAGAACGAAATAATTCTGGCTATTGCCATTTTATATGATTCAAGCAATGACTGGTTGGATTTGATAGACTCAAAAAAGGCATTATAATACTTCTTGGCGCTATCAACTTCGTTATTCAGATCATATGCATATGCTAAATCTGCAAGCATGGGAATCACGTCCTTGCACCTCTCTCTATAAGAAAAACTCCGCTGGGCCATGGCAAGATGTTCCTCTTTCATGCACTCATCAGAATACAGATAGCCCAGTTGCGTTAAAATGGCACAATATGCGTCATAGTCAAAATCCACTGCTGCAGTGTCTGCGGAATTAATAGCCTTTAGATAGAACTTTACAGCTCTGGGAACGTCATGACGATCGCGAAAGAAACTACCCTTGTAATAATAGGCAAGCATAAGGTCGTTGACATATCGGTTTTGCTTACTCTGCTCAAAAAAGTTGACGATACGGCTAATTGCGCTGTCATTAGGCTGCGGCACTCTAAGTTTGTCATTGGCCTGAATGGATAGCAGTTCATAATGCGTCCTTTCCAGCAGAGGAGCATTGTCTTGCATATACTTCTCGACATTATCCAACAAGTTTCTTGAAAGTTGGGGATTTGTATGTATATAAGCTTCTGCCTTTGCAATTTCAATAGGCTCATGATACCTTCTGCAGGACAAGGTAACGGAACATATCAAAAATGGCAACAAAAATCTCTTTATCAAAAATAACGACATGCTACTCTTTCTTAGAATTTATCCACCACAAAGATATAAATTTCTTCTGAAAATTAATCTGCAACAACACCATTTCTTCCCCTTAATTTCAAAAGTGTTTACAAACCGTTTACGATTTTGCATTTTTTTTACGTCAGAGTTTACACTAAGTTTACGTTTTCGTTTTGAAAGACTTTTTTATGCCTGTAAATTTGCATGCAAACCTTAAGCTATACTCGCAATGAAAAAAATACTATTGCCATTTTTACTGTTCTGCAATGTATGCACCTCCTTTGGCAACAACTGCACATCTGACTCTACCGTTGTTGAAGATTTTCCTTTTGAAATATCCTTTGGCCCTAATGAGCCTGACTTTCCCATTTCCAATGGCGGCAAGCGCTCTCCAGTCATCACCCCTCAGGTTTTCCACAACCATGACTTCATTGCCTTTCGCTGTCATAGGGAGATTAGCTTCTCTTATTATATATACGGAGTGGAAGAGAGAGAAAACTTATTGTCGGGGAGCATAATCTTGCGCGCCCATCAGACGAAACACATACCTATACACTGCCTGGATGAAGGTAGCTACATGCTTACCCTACAAATAGGAAACCTACTGTTGAAGGGAAGGTTTGAGAAAGAATAATTACACCTAACATTTTATTATTAATCTTAAAATTTTTAATCATGAAAAAATTTCTTTTTGCTACCTTGTTATTGACAGGCGTATCATTCAGCATGGATTCATTTGCTCAGTTCAGAGTAAATAGTAACGGAACTGCCCAAATTACTGTGGCAAATTCTGCAGTACCCACACTTACAGCTGTAGGAAAGTACAAGGGCATAAAGGGCAATGCTACCGGGAATGCCTCTGGATGGGCATATGGAGTACAAGGCTTTGCCAATTACAATTCAGCCAAAGCTGTAGGTGTCTTTGGTGAAACATCGGCGCCTGGTGCTGGCGACAGCAACTTTCGCGGGTATGGAGTGATGGGAGTGGCATATAATGCACAAAGTGGCTGCAATTATGGCGTATTTGGAAGGGTCTATGGAAATAATTTCACTACAACAGATTACTATTGTGGAGCCGCCATATATGGAACTGCAGATCCCAATGATTCGGAAGGACAAGTACTTGACGACTCCTATGCAGGATATTTCAGAGGAAAAGTGCTTATTACTGGCCAGACGTTTTTATATGGTTCTCTTTATGGTTTATTAAGTCCCGACGAACCGACCTCAACCTATTCAGATGAAGAAGAAACTAGCATCACAGACAGATTATCGCAAGTACGGACATTTTCACATTACATAGATCCGTCCTCTATCAAGGGGCAACAGACCAATATCGACATGAAAGAAATGGCGAAAAAACATTATTCAATTTCTGCCGAAGATTTCATGAAAGCTTTTCCCGAATTAGTACATGAGGCAAAGAATGGTGAGCAATATATAGATTACAAAGAATTAGTCAACATATTGCTGCAGGCCGTAAATGAATTGAAAAGCGAAGTGAAAGAGGTGAGGGCACAAAGTGCTCATTATTCGCGCAAATTGACGGGAATAGAATTGCCTCTTAATGAGCGGTTTACATTAAAACAGAATAATCCAAACCCGTGGACAATATCAACGGAAATTGCGATGTATATTCCTGAGAAAACATCAAAAGCTTTTTTAAACATATATGACTTGACGGGAAAGGAAGTGAAATCCATACCAGTAGACGGTCGTGAAGAAGTGACTGTCAGCTTGAAATCCTACGATTTCGCCCCAGGAATCTATATTTACACGCTGCTCGCTGACGGGAAGGTTATGGATTCTAAAAGGATGATTCTTACTAAGTAACTAATAACGAATTTAATATGAAAAAATTTTTGTTATTTATAGCTTTGCTACAACCTATATTGCTTTTCTCTCAATATAAGAATAGCTGTTTTATCCTGTCTATGGACAAAAATGTTCGTACAACCCATTTGATAATTAACAAAACGTTTTATAAAAATGATACTATACGTTTATCGGGTGATTCAAATATATCTGGCTTAGCTGTTTCTGGAAGATCGGCTTTTATGGATGATAATAGTATGGTTAGGGTTATTCTTCGCGATAAATCTAACTTTGACTATCTTGTTTATGAAAGTAGTCCTTTGGCATCTGACAATCTGTTAAATACCTTTAGGCTCATCGCTTTCGAAACAGATGATATCGCGACATCTCCGAGTTGCTTGATTGTTCAGACCTTAAATGCGAGTATACACATTGATTCAATTAATATACAAATCGGTGTGAAAACCAAACGATCCGATATGGATATTTACAAAAGGCTTAGATCTCAACATGAAGCAATAGCAGATGTTATAAATAGGAACTTGATTAAAAATAAAAAACATTGGCGCGCTGGAGTTACTAAGATTGCTTGCATGAGTTATGAAGAAAAAAAGTCTACGTTTGGTGAAAACTATTCATATCTAGGAGGTTTCGAGTATTACACAGGAGGGGTATTTGTTCCACCAGTCGGCGCAAATGGAAGAATGTTAAGTTCTCAAAAGTCGACAACGGATGCTTTCGTCAAGGAATGGGATTGGCGAAACAGACATGGTAAGAATTGGATGTCTCCGGCAAAGCACCAGAATTCGTGTCAATCATGCTGGGCATTTGCTGCAATAGGGACTTTCGAATCTTACGCAAATCTTTATTTCAACAATTTGCTGAATTATGACTTATCTGAACAAGAAATTGTCTCTTGCCGTAATGGAGTTAATCTTGGAACCATGTGTTTACCTTCTACTGTATCGCAGGCTTTGAGTTATATAAAAAATCAAGGTGTAGTTACAGAAGATTGCTTCCCCTACACTATGCGCGTCTTGTGTGAAAACAAATGTGACAGCGCAAACGAGATACTTTCTGTAGAGAATTATACTTATATCCACAACAGTTCCATTGATACGATATTGAAGAAAGAACTTTTCAGGAGCCCTATTACTATTGGAATTGGGCAGTATGGCCATGCCATGGTCTTATGTGGTTATAAAGATATTCATGCCGGTGACGTTATCCATTTATCTATATGGAATCCCGAGCTAAAAGATACAATACAAGCTGGTGATGATTTGATTGGACAAACTGCATGGCTACTAAAAAATAGTTGTGGAGAAGATTTTGGAGAAAATGGCTTCATATATATGATTATTCCGAAAACGTATGTTAACGAGCATGGGTACACTACAGCGAATATTCATAGCACCTATAAATTAACAGGAAAAGTGCATAGCCTTATTTTATCCGATGATGATATCACTGCTACCGATGAAGATGGTGATGGCTATTATTATTGGGGATTGGGAAGCAAACCCTCAAACCTGCCAGAATGGGTCCCAGATAATTCTGATGGAGATGATAGTGATCCTTGTAAAGGACCATTAGACCATTATGGTTTTTGTGAAGACATAAATCCTAATAATATAAATTCACTAAACATTGATAATGAGGTTTTATGGTACAACGAAAACTATATATATCAGAATATTTTCATCAACAGTGGTGGAGTTCTTACTATAACTTCTCAAATTGATATGCATCCCCTGGCCACAATAAACATTATGAATGGAGGAAAGTTGATCATAAATGGCGGTCGCATTGTGCGTTCTAAGATAATAGTGAATAATGGTGGGGAACTTGAAGTGAAGAATCATGGCGAGTTGAATTGTAAAAATGGCGATAATATTTTGGTTAAATCAGGAGGATTATGTAATTTTGAGGCAAATTCAACCATAAATCTATAAAGTTATGAAACAGCTGATCCTATTATTATTGTTCCTTAGCTTTATGGCTCAGGGCAAGGCACAATCTGCAGGTGCAGGTGTGTACATGTTGGCAGACGCTAAAGTTGTAGCAGATGCTTATGAGTATGATCCCATGGTAGGAGAGGGTAAACGCTGGGTGTCTATCCAAGCCTATGAGTATGCCTTTGGCAAGGAAGCTGAAGTGAATGGAAAAACTTATTTCCAGCTCAATCAAAATTGGAGAGAATACGGCAGCGAGGACATAACTCTGACGGAAAATCTGGGATTATTCCGCGAAGAAGCCGGAAAAGTGTATTGTTTACAAGGAGAAGAGAAACTCTTTTTCGATTTCACAGCTGAAAAGGGCGACACGGTGATGCTTTACAACTTATACAGAATTGACAATCCCGAAAAGGGTGTTGTCACTGATGTGAAGTTTATTGCACTCTATAGCTCTACGGATTTCAAACTGCGACGTGCCGTGGAAGTGCGTGACCTGGAGGGCACTTTCTATGATTTATGGATAGACGGCCTCGGTTCGCTCACTCATGGTATAGAAGGGAGTCCTTTCGATAGAGAAATTGTGGGCAACTATCCCATGAGAGAGATTCTGCAAAATGGCTTCGTGCTCTATCGCGACACTCAATATGGCCG
>CADBQP010000067.1 GCA_902796835.1 uncultured Bacteroidales bacterium | reverse complement strand
CCGGGTGTGTGTTTAGAATTCGTCGTTGGCGTAGGTGGAGAGCAGGTTGTTGGGCTTCCATTCGAAGAGTTCGCTGTCGGTGAAGAAGCGTTTCAGTTCGGCCTTTGCCGTTTCGGGTCCGTCGCTGGCATGAACGATGTTTTCCTGGTAGCTCATGGAGTAGTCTCCGCGTATGGTTCCGGCGGGCGCCAGGCGTCCGTTGGTGGGGCCGGCCAGTGTGCGCACGGCTTCGATGGCGCCCACTCCTTCGAGGCACATTGCCACGACGGGGCAGGCCATCATGGAGTCTTTGACGCGTTGGAAGAAGGGTTTCTCGCTGAGGTGGGCGTAGTGTTCGGAGAGGATTTCGTCGGTGAGCTGCATCATTTTGAGGCCCACGATGTGGAGTCCTTTCTTTTCGAAGATGGAGATGATTTCGCCGATGAGTGCGCGCTGCACGGTGCAGGGCTTGAGCAATACGAGTGTGCGTTCCATAGTTGTTTGTGGTTTTTTTTAGGTTTTTGTATGTGTGTGTTTATTTTTTGATGAATTTGCGGTTGGTTTGTCCGCGGTTTGTGTGTATGCTGATGAGGTAGGCTCCTGGGCTGAGTTGCCCTGTTTCCAGACTGATTTCTCGCCCCTGCCGTGGGTTGGGGTGTGTGGTTTTGACGAGGATGCGTCCGTCGGGGGCGGCGATGGTGAGCTCCATGTGTGTGAGGTTTTGGTTGGGCACGATGCGCCAGCGGTTTGTTTCGCGCTTGAGGCTTACGGGCATGGCCATGGTCTGTGGCGTTTCGATGGTGATGCCTGTGGCTATGGAGTCGGCCATTTGGAGGGCTTTCAGGAGTCCTTCGTAGGCGTCGATTTTGCCATATCCCCATCGGTTGGGGTTGTTGGTTTGTGTGTCGTGGCGTGCGGTTTGCTGCAATATGGTGTCTATCATTTCGGGTGTGAGCTCGGGGCATGCCTGTAGCCACAGTGCCACGATGCCGGCCACGGCTGGCGATGCCATGGATGTGCCGCTTTTGTGGGCATAGTAGTAGTTTTCGCCCGCGAGGTTGATTTGCTCTACGAGTGCGGCATAGTTTTCGGAGAATTCGGGTATGGTTTTGGCATAGGCTGCCACGACGACGGCTCCGGGTGCTGCGATGGTGGGCTTCATTCCGGTGCCGAGATAGGGCCCTTGGCTGCTGAAGCTGCTGATTTGGCCTGGTGTTCCGGCGAAGGTGAGTGTGCGTCCCGCGAGGTTGGTGAGTTTGTTTTTGGTGTTATAGGAGGCCACGGCTATGGCTCGGGGCATGTTGGCTCCGGCGTCGCAGGTGGTGTATCCCTGCTGTGGGGCGGCATATCGGCTGTCTGGTTGTGCGATGGTGCCCGTTCCGTTTTCGGTCCAGGCGTGGATGGTCTGTCCCTTGGGGGCGGTGATTTCGAGACACCAGTAGGCGTATTGCCTTGCGATGGATTTGGGCACGCTGAGTGTGATGTGCTCTTTTTTGGAGAGCGAGTCGGTTTCAGCGTTGAGCAGCGGGCTCCAGAATGAGGGTTGGGGCCATGTTTCTTCGCCTGCGGTGTTGACGACATAGGGTTTCACGGTGAGGCAGGGCGGTGTGTCTGCCTGGTTGCGCCATATGTTGAGCAGCAGTTCGTCGTTGGCGGGGGGCCTTACGGCTATGCGCAGTGTGTCGTTGTCGGCGCTGAAGGTGTGGGTGGTGTGTATGTCTTGTCCATGTTCGTTTCCGGCTGCTGCCACGATGATGGCTCCTTTTCCGAGCATGGGGTTGAGTGTGTGGCCTATGAGGTCGTTTCCGTCGTGGGGTCCTTCGTGCGATCCGAAGCTGAAGTTGAGCACGTAGGGCTGTTGCCGGGCTCGTGCAAGGCTGTCGATGGTGCGTGCTTCGTTGATGATGTCGGGCTCTTCGAAGGTGGTGCTCACCAGTGCGAGGCTGGCTCCGGGTGCCATGCCGTAGTAGGGTGTTTGCGGGTGTCGGCTTCCGGCTGCTATGGAGGCTACGTGTGTGCCGTGTGCTCCGTTTTGCCCGGTGTTGTCGCCGCCGTCGATGGGTCCAAAGGTGGGTGGCTGTCCGGCTGCGTGGGGCCATGCCATGATGAGTCGTGATGTGCCGTCGGGGTGTCGGAAAGCGGCGTGCGAGAATTCGAATCCTTGGTCGATTATGCCCACTATGACGCCTGTTCCGTCGAAGGGTGTTTCGAGGGTGTTGTCGTGGGCGGTGAGCTGGTGGGCACGGTCGGTGCCTGTTTCGCGGCGCACGGAGTCGGTGAGCATGTGCACTCGCCGGCCCATTCTGAGGTGGCTGGTGTGTGGCAGCCGGGCTATGGCTTGTGTGGTGGCTTGGCTGGCTCTGAGGCCCACGAGGTTGGGGCCGAGTTGCCGCAGGTTGGTGGCTCCGAGCCGGCGTGCTTCTTTGATGAAGGCTTGTGGGTTGGGGGTGGTGGCGGCGAGGCTCAGTGTTGTGGTGGTTTCTGCCTTGGCTGCGGGGCGCTGCATGAGGAGTCTCAGGCGGCCGTCCATGTTGTGTTGTGCGGCGATGTTGAGGCTCGTCATGAGGAAGAGGAGCAGTGTTGGCAGGGTGTGTTTCATGGTGGGTGTGTGGTGGGCGTGTGTCTTTATGTCTTGGAGGTCATGATTTGGAGCACTTTTCGGTCGGTTTCTGTCATGGCGTCGGCTCCTATGCTGACGAGGTTGGCAATGCATTGGTCTACGTCGTCGTCGATGATGCCTTCGGCCGAGCTCACGCTTTCGCCCTGCATGGCGAGTATGGCTGAGAGCACGGCGGTGGTTACTCCGCTTGTCAGCTTGAGTGTGCAGCTGGGTTTTGCTCCGTCGCATATCATGCCCGTGAGGTTGGCAATCATGTTTTTCACGGCGTAGGTCATTTCTTTGTATCGTCCTCCCATGAGGTAGGTGATGCCCATGGCGGCTCCTGTTGATGCCACCACGCATCCGCAGAGGGCTGAGAGGGTGCCGAGGTGTTGCTTGATGTAGATGGCGGTGAGGTGTGAGAGCATCAGTGCGCGTGTGAGTTCTTCGTCGGTATTGTGGTTTTCTTGTGCGAAGACTACTACGGGGTTTGTGGCGCAGATGCCTTGGTTTCCGCTTCCCGAGTTGCTCATGACGGGTATCATGGCTCCTGCCATGCGTGCGTCGCAGGCGCAGGATGTGCTGGCCAGTATGCGCGAGAAGATGGTGTCGCCCATGATGCCTCGGCCGAGGGGCCGCATGAGTGTTTTTCCGAGGCTGTGGCCGTAGTTGCCTTCGAGTGCGTCCCAGGCAGCTGTTTCGTTGAGGTCGCGTGCTTCGTTGATGAATTCGATGTCGGCCAGGGGCATGGTGGTGGCAAAGTCGTAGACTTTCTTCAGGCTCAGGCACACGCCGTGGTCGCAGCAGGTGCCATCGGCCTGCGGCTCGAGTTCGCGGTGGGCAATGGTCAGCGTGTCGCGCTCGAGGTGTATGAAGTTGGTGTGTTCGCGTGCGAGTATGGCCGTGGCGGTGTGTCCGTCGTCGGTGGTGGTGCTGACGGCGGCATAGAGTTTTTCGCGCGTGTCGTGGTTGAGCTCTATCGTGATGCGTCCTTCTTCTACGTATTGCTTGGCTGCCTCTACGTCGGCGGGCCCCACGTTGCGCAGCACTTCGAGCCCATAGTCGGCCTCTCCGCAGAGGGCGCCCAGGGCGATGGCGATGGGCAGGCCCACCATGCCCGTGCCGGGTATGCCCACTCCCATGGCGTTTTTAATGATGTTGGCGCTGAGGCTGGCCTTGATGTGTGTGGGTTTTTGGCCCAGCAGGCTGGTGGCTTTGGCAGTGGCCAGGGCCACGCAGATGGGCTCCGTGCAGCCTATGGCCGGCACCACCCAGTGGCGCACGAGGTTGAGGATTTTCTGCTGTTCGGCGGTCATGACGTTTTTTTTCGCTTTTTTTGGTGTTGTGCCCACAAACTTACGATGTTTTTTTTGAAACTGCGCCATCTGTGGGCCACAAAAAGAAGAAAAGCCGGCAGCAGAGCCGGCTTTTCGCTGTCTGTTTTTTCGTGTGTGTGGTGTGCGCTACCATGTGAACTTCACTCCGGCGAGCATCGTGAATCGTGGCTGCGCCACTCCGGCTATGTCGAAATATCGTGTGGCGGTGAGGTTCGACAGGTCGAGGTAGGCCTCGAAGTGTGTGGCTTTCCAGTTGATGCGTGCGTCGATGATGGCGCTGGTTCCGTAGGGCTCGAGGGTGGGGCTGGCTGCGGGGCCGGCAAGGTAGTGTCCGTTGCGGTGCCAGAGCCTGAAGTTCCACGTGGCGCTCAGCGGGCCTGCTATGCGGTGGAGGAGGGTGGCTGTGAGCTTGTGGCGCAGGTATTCCATGGCATAGTTTGAGCGGAAGACGGGCTGCGTGTCGCGCCGGTTTTGGTGGTTCCAGGCATAGCCGATTGTAAGGCGTTCGAGGGGTTGCCTGTGTCCCATGATGTGTGACAGAGAGAGTGTGATGCGCGCTGAGAGGCCGTAGCTGTGGAGCCTGAAGTTGGTGGCGTGATATCGGTCGGTGGCGTGGTGCATCACCCAGTCTATCATGTTGGTGCCGTGGTTGTAGAAGGCTTTGAGGGTGGCTTCCATGTGGGGGCAGGTGTAGGTGGCTCCCAGGCGCAGTGCGCTGCTTTGCTCGGGCTTGAGTGTGGTGTTTCCCTGCTGTGTGGGGCTGCGATACCACAGGTCGGTGAAGGTGGGCATGCGCATGGCTTTGTTCCACGAGGCAAAGATTTGCCACCGCTCTGTAGGCCTGTAGGCGAGGTCGATGCCGGGATAGAGGTGGAGGCGGTGGTCGAGGGTGGTGTGGCGGGTGGCCATGAGGCCTATCGAGAGTGTGAAGTGCCGGCTTATGATGTTGTGTTCGGCATAGAGGCTCAGGTTGGTGCGTTCGGCGCTGCGGTTATACATGAGGCTGTCTTCTCCGGCTATGGCTACCCACCGGGGGGTGTCGAGTGGGAGTCCCAGGTTTCGGCTCAGCAGGCTCTCGTGTCTCATTTCGGCTCCGACGGCGGTGCGTCCCAGGGTGGTTTGCACCCATGCGTTGAGGCCGAGGTTCACCATGTCGGTGCGGTTGAAGTTTTCGCCTGCTGCGGAGTGTCGCGTGAGCTGGAAGTGGTCGGTGGAGCGCACCCACGAGATTGTGGGCTGCAGGTGGAGTGTGCCGCGTGTTTGTGCGCTGAGCCCTATGTGGTATCGGCGTGTGGCTTCCCATTGGTTGGGGTAGGCGGTGGAATAGAAGGTGTTGGCTCCGAAGTCGTTGATGGTGAGTCCGGCTTGTGCCTGAAGGCTGAAGCTACCTTCGTAGCGTGTTTGCCAGTAGGCTCTGAGGTTTTTGAAGTCGCTGTTCTGTGTGGCTCCGTCGCTGCGGGCCAGGGTGGCGCTGAGGCTGGTGTGCCATTGTGGGTTAATTCTGAGTGCCTGTCTGAGGCTGAGCTGTGCGGTGCCGTAGCTTCCCAGGTCGAATTGTGCTTGTGTCTGAGTGTAGGGGTCGCGCCGTGTGACAATGTTGACGGCTCCGCTGAAGGCTTGTGTGCCCATGGCTTTTGCGGCTGCTCCTTCGAGCACTTCGATGCGTTCTATGTCGCTGAGCGATAGGGGGAACTGTGCTACGTTGTGGCCCGTCTGGGGGTTGTTGAAGGGCATGCCGTCGATGAGCCAGGTGGTTTGGTCGAAGGTGCCGCCGTCGATGCTGATGTCGGTTTGCATTCCGAAGGGTCCGCGCTGCCTGACGTCGAGCGCGGCAAGGGTTTTGAGCATGTCGGCGATGGTTACTACGCCTGCGGCGTTTGTTTCGGCGCGCCCCAGTGTGGTCACCTGTCGGGCGGCGAGCGGTGCGCGTGTGCCAGTGACGTCGACCTGCGGAATGTGCAGCGTATCGAGCGTGCTGGCGCGCATAATCTGCCCCTCGGCGGCACCGAGCTGTGCCAGTGTGGAGCCGTTGAGTCGCTGCGAGGCCGTGAGCAGTGTGGCGGCAGCGAGGATGCCTATGCGCACCTCGCGCCCCAGGCACGAGAACAGGGCCCATCCCTTGCGGCTGAAGTGGCTGAACGTGAGCACGCGGTGCTGATGGTTGTGATTGTGGTGCATGGTGTTGTGTTGTTTGGTAGGTTTATATTATATAATGCGAAGGCCCCGAGTTTGGGGCCTTGTGTGCATCTTCGTTCAGGGTTTGGCCGGCTTTTGGCGGCAGAGCACCTGTGTCATGCAGTGGGCGGCGCCATATCCGTCGATGAGGCTTTCGAGTGGTATCCATTCCACTTTTACTCCTGCCTCGCTGAAGCGCCTTTGCAGGGCCTCGGACTGCCCGCCCACGGCCATGATGTGGCGCGGGGCTATGGTGAGGTAGTTGTTGGCATAGTGCATTTCGTCGGCGTGGTCGATGGGAATGATTTTGAAGCCGCGCGTGGTGAGGTAGTCCACGAACGCGATGTCTTGCTGATAGAGCCTGTAGTCTTTTTCGCCCTTGGCTCGTGCCCATATGTCGCAGCTTACGTATTCGGGTTCGCCTGCCTTGGCCTGCAGGCGGCTGCTGACCATGGTGCACAGGTCGCGGTCGATGATGTTGAAGTAGGTGTCGAGGTGCATCTGCATTTGCCAGAATTTGTGGTCGCGCACGACGACGACTGTGTCGTGGCCGAAGGCGTCGGCCTTCATGATTTGGGCTATGCCTTCGTCGTTGGTGCGCATGCCGCATCCGATGAGGGCCACGGTGCCGGCGGGAATGTAGTCGCCTCCCTCGAGCCTTCCCTCGCCTTCGATGCGCAGTATGGGACTGGCGCCGATGACTTTGTAGCAGAAGTCGATGACGCGTGTCTCGGCCTCGCGCTGCGAGGAGTTCATGCGGCTTATGATGTGGCCGCGCGGGGTGGTGATGCTCTGGTCGCGCGTGAAGTAGAGGTTCATGAGCGGCTGCTGAATGTATTCGGCCTCAAACCCGGTGTTGTTGTCGGTGTGGGCGAGCCTCACGGTGGGGCGCAGCATGATGCAGCGCACGAGGTCTTGTCGTGTCATCTGCGAGAGTATCATTTGGCGGTAGGCCTCGGTAGAGTCGATTTCGCGCTGCTCGAGGTTGCGCGTGTCGTAGGCGAGGAATTCGCCGGCCAGGGCTCGCAGGCTGTCGATGGGGGCGCTGGCGAGCAGGCTTTCCACGGTGACGACGGTGATGCCCCGCCGGCGCAGCATGTCGATGTATCCGCGGTGTTCGGCTGCGGCGGAGTCGGCGCTGAAGTAGTTTTCGAACAGGGCGGCGCTGGGGTGCACAACTCCGTCGAAGAGCTCCATGCCGGGGGTGTGCATCAGGATGGTGCCGGCCTTGTCCCATTCGGCCTGCGGAAAGTCCATGGCGGGTTGGGCCTGTGTGGCGAGTGGCTTGGCGCCGCCGGCTCCTATGAGCAGAGCGGCCGCGATTTTAAGCAGGGTGGGGTGTTTCATGACAGGGTGGTTTGTGTGGTTTGTGCGGGGTGTTTTATTTGATGATCACCTTCTTTTTGTTTTTGATATACACGCCCTTTTGTGTTGGCGGTTGGCTCAGCCGCAGTCCGCCCAGGGTGTACCACGCATTGCTTTCTTCCTTGTTCAGAGAGGTGTGTGCTATGCCCGTTTGTCTTTCGGTGGTGTAGGCGGTGGGAGGTCCCGAGAGCAGCAGGTCGGTGCAGTCGGTGAGCGAGGCCACAAGCGAGTAGGTGCCGTCGGCTATTCCGTCGGCCACGGCTTTCGGCACGCTGAACGATTTGAAGTAGCTGATGCGAATGAGCTCGCCCTTGTCGTCGTAGATTTTGATACCGACTACTCCTGTGCCCGTCACCGTGATGCTGAGGTTGTTCTGCCTGAAGGTGACGTTGCCAATGTTTGTTTTGCCATAGTCGAGGAAGTAGCCCGTGCAGCCGCGGTCGGCATCGTTTTCGAAGAAGCCTACGGCCTGGCCTATGAGCGAGCGGTCGAACTTGGCGCATCCGTCGTTGGCGTCGATGTTGCGCGAGCGCGAACTGCTGTTGATGAACATGGCGCCGGGGGCTTTTTTCTCATACGCCTGCATTTCTTTTTTCCATTGCTCCATGAGTTTCACTTCCGAGGCCACCGAGCTGCGCGGCACCTTGAGGTAGTAGCTTTCGTAGTCGGCTACGTGCACCACACCGTTATCGTTGGTTCCGTTCACCTGCTCGGCATAGTTGAAGAAGCCCCACGTCTTGAAGTATTCGTACAGGTCGGTTTGGGCCGCCTCGCAGGCAGCCAGCGCCATGAGCATATAGTCCTTGTCGATGCGGGCCGGATTTTCCCAGCTGGTGAAGCGGCTCTGAAAGAGTCCGCGATTTTTGATGCATTCTATCCATCGGGCAAAGAATTCGGTGTCGCCCATCTGTCGGAAGTAGAGCCACAACTGATACCACGCCATGGTGGGCAGCAGGGCATCGCCCTTGAAAATGTCTACCCAGCTGCGTCCTTCGTTGAAGTGGTTGGCCAGCTTTGTCTGCGAGCCCTTTGCCGTTTTGCGTCCCCATTCGTGGGTGTAGATTTGCACGAGGGCTTCGTTGCTAATCTCGCGCATGCCGGCCATCCACAGGGGTTTCTGGCGCATGTGGCCATGCTCGTGGGGAAAGGCCCAGCAGGGCCACCAGTCGGCGTTGAGTATGGAACTCGTGTTGAGCAGATAGCCCTTGTTAATGCCGGGCCACGAAATGCGACCGTTGCCGGCGTTGGGGTTGATGCCCCAACCGTGGTCGGTCACAATGACTACGGGCCTATAGTAGCCCTTGCCATAATGACGGCTCATGGTGCGCTCTTGCGACTGGAAGCCCCAGTCGAGCATCTGCAGGCTTTCCACCAGTTGCGAGGTCATCGTCTTGAGTTCGCTCAGGTAGCCGCAAAATGTATGGTTTTCGGTGCGTACGTGCAGATAGGTGTGCTTCATCATGTTCTGGCTCAGCCACGTCCAGTCGCTGTTGGTGTGGCCGCGCACTATGTCGAACGTGCCATTGCAAGTGCCGCCAACTATGTGAACCTTGATGTCGGGATAGTTTGACAGAGGCTTTTCGGTGTTCGAGTTCAGATAGGTGATAAAGAACTCGCAGTCGTCCACGGCCGTGACGATGTTAAGCCCCTTTGTGAGCGCCGTCTGCTGGCTGCTGTTGATGTTGAGCCCTACAACCTGGTCCACAGCCAGCGAGGCATCGCCATCCTTCACATTGCTGTCTACCAGCAGGTAAACTATTTCGCCCGCCTTGGCCCTGATGCCCGTGGGCTGGGTGAGGCGTGTACAATCGCCATAACCAAGTTTTGCGCCCCACACTCCGGGAGCCGAATACACTTCGTAGTCGTGAATGCGGAAGCCTTTTTCGTGGCGGCTCCACGTGGCATTCCTGTTCCATTTGTTGTTTTTCACGCACACGGCCTCCTCGCGCAGCATGGTGGGCAGGGCAGCCATGGCCTCGCGCAGCTCGTCGTCGGTCATGGCGGCATAGTCGTCCTTGAGCTCGCTGCATGCGGCGTCGTTGAAGAATCGGGCGAGCTTGCTGCCCAATGTGGGGTCGAACGTCTTTTGCCAATCGCTGGCAGCCTCAATGTCGGCCTCGCTCACTTCGACCTCCTGGAGCAGCCACTTCGAGGCAGCCGAGCTTGCCTGCCAGCCCACCACTGTATTGTTCTGGTTGTTGGCGCCGGCGGCATGGAGCGACTTGTGCTCGTTCTGATTATTGACGGTGGCAAACCAATACACCGTGTTGCCGCCCGAAACCGAAGAGCCTGAATAGAAACTGGCTGCCACGCTGCCCGTCTTCCACTGCTGGCTCTGTCCGGGCCAGGCCTGAATGTGTTGGCCCGAAGCCAGGTTTCTGAACTTGTAGGAGCCGTTGCTCTCCACAATTTGCCAGAGTTGAGCGTAATAGCCATAGCTGCTCTTCTTCAGGTCCTTGGCCGCGAGAACGAGGCCTCCGCCCGAGCTGGCCGCCATGAACTTGCCGTTATAGGCATTGCTCATGAGGCGGTAATACTTGCCGCTCGTGATGCTCGTGGCATATTCCACGGGTTGCATGTCAGCCTTGTAGAGTGTCCAGGCGTTGTTGCTCGTGGCAGTGGGCGTGGAGTAGTCCCATGTGGCCAGGGTCGATACGTCGGCATGGTTGGCGCCGTAGGCATCGCCGTCGAGGCCCTGGCCATTGTTCTTGAACGAAAAGTAATTGCCGTGGTCGATGAATTCCAGCATGCCGGCTGTTTCGCTCGACGAGAGCTTGACGCGGTTGCCAAACTCGGGCATATACTTGCCGTCGGCACACTGAATGGTGCATGTGCCGTCGCCGTTGTTCGTAATCTTAAAACACATACCAGCGGCGGTCGTCGGGCGCAGGGCCGGTGGCTATGTCGAGGTTCATGTTGGCCAGGGCCGTAATGCCTGGAGAACTCGAATTGATGCGACTCTTGGCCAGGTTGTATGAGGTGCCGCGATGCGTAAGGTTCTGTGTCGATACAAACGCAAAGCCCTTGTGCCCGTTCTGATAGAGGGCGTAGAAACCCGTTTCGAGGTCGGTTGTGGGCGTGGTGGCAATTGACTTCAATTCGTAGCCGTCCCATTGAGCTCGGATTGCCAGCGCCGTGAGCATGGCAAAAGCCAAGATGATACTTTTTTTTGTCATGGTTATTAAGGTTTAGTGTGCATAAGGTGTCTGGCAGGTGTGCCAGTGATGTTACCGTCAGTGCGCCTGAGCGTGGTGAGCCTGTGCCGGTGATGTATTTTTTCCTGTGAAGGATAGTTCAATGATTTCGGTTTCTGTGGATTGTGTGGCCTTTGCTGCCAATTACTGAGGCTGTTTCTTCTTCACGCGTTTCGACAGCCCTATGGCGCCGGTGGGGCACACGAGGTGGCAAAGGTGGCAGCCCACACACTTGCTTCCCACGATGCGTGGCTTTCGCGTGGCCTTGTCGAAGCTGATGGCCTGATGTCCGCCGTCGGCACACGATATTTCGCAGCGCCCGCAACCTATGCAGCGTTCGGGGTCGACGAGGGGATAGACAATGGTGTCGCGGTCGAGCTCGGAGGGCATCACGAATTGGCCGAGGCGCTCGCCCACCATGTCGGCCAGTCGCGCAATGCCGCGATGGGCCATGTAGGACTGCAGGCCCAGTTTGAGGTCGTCGATGAGGCGGTAGCCATATTGCATGACGGCGGTGCACACCTGCACGTTGCTGCAGCCTAGCTGAATGAACTCCAGCGCGTCGCGCCATGTCTCGATGCCTCCTATGCCACTGTATTCAATGTTTTTTATCACGGGGTTTTGGGCCATTTCCACGATGAAGCGCTGCGCAATGGGCTTCACGGCACGGCCCGAATATCCGGAGATGGTGTGTTGCTGGCTCACCTCGGCGTCGTGGCTCATGGTGATGCTCTTAATGGTGTTGATGGCCGATATGGCGTCGGCTCCGGCAAAATAGGCCCCCATGGCGGGCTGGTCCATCTTGGTGAT
>CADBQP010000066.1 GCA_902796835.1 uncultured Bacteroidales bacterium | reverse complement strand
TTGGGATAGGTGAGTGGCTTGTGTATTTCGAGCGGTTCGGTTTCCACCCACTTGCCGTCTTCCCAGTATTGTCCTTTCTGCGTGATTTCGCGAATGTTGATTTCGGGATTGAAATTTGTGGCAAAGGCTTTGTGGTGGTTGCCGGCGTTGCAATCCACTATGTCGAGATATTGAATTTCCTTGAAATGATGCTTTGCTGCGTAGGCGGTGAAGATGCTAGTCACACCCGGGTCGAAGCCACATCCGAGGATGGCGGTGAGTCCGGCCTGTTCGAAGCGTTCCTTGTAGGCCCATTGCCAGCTATATTCGAAGTGGGCTACGTCTTTGGGTTCGTAGTTGGCAGTGTCGAGATAGCTCACACCGCTCTGCAGGCAGGCTTCCATGATGGTGAGGTCCTGATAGGGCAGGGCAAGGTTCATCACGAGGTCGGGCCTGAAGTCGTTGAAGAGTTTCACCAGTTCATCTACGTTGTCGGCATCGACTTGGGCTGTCTTTATGTCGGGACGGCCAATGGCTTTGACTATGGCATCGCACTTCGATTTGGTGCGGCTAGCAATCATTATCTCATCGAAAACGTCGGTGTTTTTGGCTACTTTGTGAGCGGCCACAGTGGCCACGCCACCAGCACCAATGATAATTACTTTTCCCATGATTTTGCTTCGTTTGTTATGGTTTGTTTCTTGCTTGTTTCAGGTTAGTTCGCTGCTCTCTATGCCAAGGGCGGCCATGAGCGAGTAGCCCAGAATTTCTTGTGAGAATCCTCTGCCGTTAATGGGCTGCATGGTAAAGAGCGTCACGTCTTTGCCCTTTTCGGAGGCTTCTTGCGCTGCGGCCTTCAGGCTTGACGCGTCTTCGTCCATATTTCCCACTATCATGATGCGTTCCACGTTTTCTTGGCTGGCCATTTGCTGGATGATTTCTTTCATGAAATCGCTTTTAGAAACGATGCTTTCCACAGCATAGGAATTCATGGTGAATTCGCCCAGATTGTCGGCAAAGGCTTGCTCGTGTAGCTCGGTGGCAAAGTTGGCTGGCGCAAAGTATTTGAGTCCTTTGGTGTCGGCACGATGAACGAAGGCTACTTCGGTTTGATGGTGGCCCGGTCTGAGTCCGCCGTCGAGGGCAATGCAGTCTATCCAGCGACAAAGGTCGCCCGTTTTGACGGGACGTGCCAACATGCGTTCAAAGTTGACGATGAGGTCGAACGCTACGTAGTCCAGATAGTCGGCATCGACGAGGATGAAATTCATTATCGGAGAGCGTAGAGTGGTTTTAAAACTATTCTTTCTCAGTTTCGTCCTCGGGATCGGCAAACTCGGTGTATCCGGCTTTCACCAGGATGTTGTACCACTGAGCCAGCTTTTTCATGTCGCTGGGGTGCACTCGGTCGCGGTCGTATTCGGGCAGTGCACTGGCCATAAAGTCGGCCAGTTCTTCCTTAGTGGCTTTCTTAATGTCGAGGGATAGGGGCTGTCCTGCCTGCATCTTGAAAATGCCTTCGAAAATGGTCATGAGAGGCACGTCGCCATCGTCGGTATACATTGACACATCGTTGAGCGACGTAACTCGGTCACGGTCTCCGGCTGTGATGCGTTTCTTTGTTTCGTCGAGGGCTTCGACAATGAGCATGCCGCGTCCGCGTTGCAGCAGTTTGTAGAGGCCGGGGCGTCCGGCTATCGAAAGGATGGTGTCTTTCATTTTATTCTTACTCTTTATATATGAAAAATGGTGTGTAATCTTGTTTTTATAAGATGTATTATATGGAATTGAGCACGCTGTCGATTTGCATCTTCAGATTCTTGATGCCGTCGTTTGTAATGACAAAGTCGGCCCGCTTGCATTTTTCCTCTTGGGGCATTTGCAGCTTGATCCATTGCTCAGCGCGCTCTTGGGTGATATTTTCTCGTTCCATGAAGCGTTTGAGTCGTAGGGGTTCGGGGGTGAACACACAGATCACCTTGTCGGCTTCTTCTTCGAAGTTTGCCTCATAGAAGAGGGGGCATTCCATAAAAACCAGTTCGCTCCTTTGTCTGCCAACCCATTCCCTGTAGGCATTGCGCACGTGGGGATGCACCACAGCGTTTATGCGTTTGGCATTTTCGAGGCTGCCGCAAATAAAGTTTGCCAATTTTTGCTTCTCCAATCGCAGCTCAGGTGTGTAGAGGTCGTCGCCCACAATTTTCTTGAGGGCTTCCATCACGTCGTGATCTGTGCGTATAATCTTTTTTGCAGCGTCGTCGCAATAGAAGATGGGGTAGTCCAAACGCTCGATGATGCGGCATACATAGCTTTTTCCGCTGGCAATGCCTCCAGTAATAGCAATTCTTTTCATTTTCTTACTTTTCAGGGTTATTCACCCTCATGCACTTCTTCGATGACGTATTCCACCGTGGAGGGGTGAATGCGTACGAATGAGGCGCCTTCGGGGGTAGACTTAAGACTTAAATTTATGCTGTTTGAATTGTTTTGCAACAGGTCCTCATAGTTAACAACTACTACGAAATCCTCGGGCGTGATGTGGCGATACATGCCCATGCCCACCTGGAAGGTGATGTCGACGTGTGCAGGAAACGTACGTAGCGTTTTGTTTGCAGGAAAGTTAGCTTGGCTAATGGGAACTTTGATGGTTTTCTCAACGAGGCGGTCGATTACAAAGTGCACCTTCACGCTTTGCGGCTCAAACTTGGCTCCTCTGATGCTTTGGAGCGGGGCTTCCATGGTCAGGGTGTCTTTCTGGTTGTGCAGGAAGATGGGCCTCACATATACAGCCCGCATGGTGTCGAGAATTCTGTGCGATGCAAAGACTGTTACTGAATCGGGCTTAATCTGAATCTCCGAACAAACGAAGTTACCTTGAGTTCCTACCTCGCCCACAAAACGTACAGGTATCTTGCTGCGAAGGCCAAAGTTGTAGAAATATTCCAATGTGTCAGTGCTAAATCCCACTACCTGAGTGCTGGCCAGAAGCCGCGAGAGGGTGGCTGCCATCGCAGAGCGCGTGGGCAACTGCACGTGGCCGGTACGGTTGGCGTGGGCCTTGTAGTCGACTACCACGGGCTGAAGCTTGCGCCGACTAAGGTAGGAGAGCAGGTTGAAACCTTTATCGCGCAGCGTCACGCTTATGGTCTTGGGGAGCTCGGTGGTGATCACCACATTCTCGGGCACATTTTCCAGTCTTACGGGCACGCTGACACTTTCTTCATAGGTTTCGTTGAGCGAAAGAGCAATCCAAAATGCTGTAGAAATGGCAACGAAAACGAGAAAAATCAGCACGTCCCTGTTCCAAAGTTTGGAAAGGGTGCTGCGAGATAACTTCCACAAATCTTTGAGTGATTGCTTCATGCAATGAGGTGCGATCTATGGCTGTTGTTACTATGCCATAAAGTTTTGAACCTTAGCGGCGAAAACAGAAACCGTTAGAGCGACGCTGCAGATAGCTCCACTTAGGCTTGCTGCTGGCTTTGTCCGAGGGGCATGATGGCCGATTTCTCGAAGCGCAGTTTCACGCCTGTGGCAACTTCGAGCGTAATGATGTTTTCATTGTCGTCGATGTTGCGAATAGTGCCGCGCAGTCCGCCGATGGTTACCACTTCCTGGCCAGTCTGCAGGCTGTTGCGAAACTTCTGAATTTCTTTTTGGCGCTTGTTTTGGGGGCGAATCATAAAGAAATACATGATGGCAAAGATTGCCACCATCATGATAATCATTGAGGTCATGCCAGAGCCTGTTTGCTCCTGAAGCATGGTGAGAAGCATTTGTGTCATTGTAATTTATTTATTTATTTATTTATTATATAAACTTGATTAGTTTTTCAAAATTATTTGTTCTTCCTTGAGCTTTTTCACAATATGGTCAAGCAGTCCGTTAATGTACGACGAACTTTTTGGTGTGCTGTAAACCTTGGCGATATCAAGGTATTCGTTGAACGAAACGCTGATGGGGATGTTGGGGAAGATCATGATTTCGGTGATGGCTATTTGCGTGATGATAATGTCCATAAAGGCCAGTCGGTTAAACTCCCAGTTCTTGCAATTGTCTCGAATGAGGCCACGCGTTTCTTCGCCGCGTGCAATCACTTCCTTGAAGAGCTTATGCGCAAAATCTTGGTCTTCTTCGTTGCTGAAGGCTGGCAGTAATTCTTGGCTGCGACCGTTTTCAGGTTCAAATCGTTTGATGGTTTTTATGACAAACGAGTCGATGATTTCTTTGTCGTCGTTCCAATATATGCCATGCTCTTCAAGAAGTGTGTCATACTCTTCGTTGTTCATCACAAATGCTTTGTAGAGCTTACGCACCAGTTCGCGATCGGCTTCGTAGTCGAAGACGCCATTTTCTATATATATGGCCAGGATTTCGCTATCTGTAATGGTTTTTAACGTGTTTTTGACCAGCACTTCCTCGTCGTCCCACTCTTGTTTCCGCTTTTCGCGGTATTCTATGAGGGCATCGTTGTCTGAGAGCTGTTGTAAAAACTTGTTTTCGGCAATATACTGGTCGGGCAGTGGGGCTTCTACGCGTATGCCCAGTCGTTGGTTGTGTTGCAGATGAACTTCTACGTGTTTTTCGGCCAGTTCTCTTATCTCTGCGAGTGTAGTTAGCAAGAAAAGGTAGAGTTCGTGAGCCTTCTGAAGACTGTAGTCAAGTTCTTGCATGACAACGTTAAGCGGGCGGTCCTCATTTTGGTAGTAAGCATAAATGAGTTGCACCACTTTAAGCCGAATCAGGTCTCTGTTTATCATATAATTATGTCTTATGTTTTGCAATGTGTATGGAAGGCACTGCCTCTGCAGCCAATTCTCTCCTGAACTGTGTTGGCCTTCTTTTGACTGCAAAGATACGAAAAAAAGCGAAATGAGGCAAAACCTCCGAACTTTTATGGTGATTTGGCAAGCGTATGGAAAGTATTGTTTATTTTTGCCCACATAAACCAATAAACAAAATTAAACAGTAGCAATATGGCAGACAAGACAGCCATTCTTTTTTCGCGCACCGTTAAAGCTGGCAAGCGCGTATATTATGTGGATGTGAAGCAAGACCGCCGGGGAGAATTCTACCTTTCGTTCACCGAGAGTAAGCGTGTGCAGGACGGCACCGAACTGTCAGCGCCCGTCTTCGAAAAACACAAGATTTTTCTCTATCGCGAGGACATGATGAAGTTTGGCGAAGCCTTCCGTGAGGCAGTGGCTTTTGTAGAGTCACAAGAGCAAGTGCAGGAACGCGGGCAATGGCAAGACCAGGACCAGGAGGCTTCCGCCATGCAAGCCGAAGAGATCAGCGCCGAGCAGTTTGGTTTCGACGTGGAGTTCTGACGGAGCACCTCGGGAGGCTTCGTAGCTAAGCATGTCTTATTAAGCTAACGCCCAGCCCATATCCCTTTTATATATTATATTATGGTGACACGCTTGCGGTATGGCATGCCGCAGACCGTGTCGCCTTCTATCGTGCTCCAGAAGCAGGCTTGGCCGTTCTCGGCGTAGCGTTCAGCCATGTGTCCTAAAGGCTGCCTGCCTTTAATGTAAAGGCGCATCTTCTTCCCGGCAAAAAGAGAAAAATAAGTATCTTAGACGTACAATAAAAAAATAATTTGTACTTTTGCAGCCGATTTGCTTAGCAAAAAGGACGTCCGTCCTTCGTGTGATGGCGAATTAAGCAGTAAATAACACTTAATTTAGAGTAACACAAACCAAACAATCCACAATGAAACAGATTGCAATTAAAGGTACAACACGTACCGAGGTAGGCAAGAAAGCCACCAAGCAGTTGCGTGCCGAAGGCCTTGTGCCCTGCGTGCTCTACGGAGAGAAGCGTGGCGAAAACGGCCTGCCCGTAGCCACCAGCTTTGCTGTGAGCGAGAAAGAGATTAACAAGCTCATCTACACGCCCCACATCTATCTCATCGACATCAACATCGATGGTACCGACCACAAGGCTGTGATTAAAGAGGCCCAGTTCCACCCCGTAAAGGACAACGTGCTCCACGTAGACTTCTACGAAGTACACGCCGAAAAGCCCATCGTAATGGGTGTGCCCATCCAAACCGAAGGTCTGGCTCCTGGTGTGCGCGCTGGTGGTAAGCTCACTTGCATGCTCCGCAAATTGAATGTTCGTGCCCTCTATCAGGACATTCCCGAAAAGCTTATTATCGACGTAACAAACCTCGAACTCGGAAAGTCTATCAAGGCTGGTGAACTTTCGTTCGACAAGCTCGAAATGGTTACTCCCAAGGAAGTTGTAGTTTGCACCATCAAGATGACCCGTGCCGCACGTAGTGCCGCTTCGGGTGCCGCAACTGCCACCGAGGAAGGAGAAGAGGCTTAAATCTTTGAAAGATTGTGAATTTTCTGATAGCTGGATTGGGTAACATTGGCGACGAATATGCCGCCACCCGCCACAACATCGGGTTTAGAGTATTGGACGCCTTGGCCAAGGCGTCCAATCTCGTTTTTGACGATAGGCGATATGGTTTTGTCACCGAACTCAAAGTAAAAAACCAGAACCTTATCCTTTTGAAGCCATCTACGTATATGAACCTCTCTGGCAATGCCGTGCGCTACTGGATGAACAAGAAAAACATTCCCGTGGAGCGCCTGCTTGTGGTGGTTGACGACCTGGCGCTGCCCTTCGGCACCATTCGCATGAAAGCATCTGGCAGCGAGGGCGGTCATAACGGCCTGCGAAGCATCACTCAGCAGCTGGGCACCCAGCAGTATGCCCGTTTGCGCTTCGGCATCGGCAACCAGTATCCCCGCGGAGCTCAGGTTGATTTTGTGCTGGGAACCTTCGGCCCTGAGGAGCTTGAACGCATGGACGAGCGCTTGCAAAAAGCCGCCGAGGCCGTGAAGAGCTTTGCGCTGCAAGGCATCGACCTCACTATGACACAATTCAACGGAAAGTAATTGCCCCGCGCATTACTTTCCGTTCTTTTTTTCTTACTACCTTTGCGCTCAATAGTCCCCTGTTAGTCATAAAAACCACATCGCTTTATGGAAGCACGTCTCGACAAATGGCTCTGGGCCGTTCGCATATTCAAAACGCGCACCCTGGCAGCCGATGCCTGCAAAAACGGCCGCGTGGCCATCAATGGCACCAACTCGAAACCATCGCGCACCGTCAAGGTGGGCGATGAGGTCAGTGTGCGAAAGCCCCCCGTCACCTACACGTTCAAAGTGCTGCAGGCCATAGAAAAGCGAGTGGGGGCAAAACTCCTGCCCGACATCATTGAAAACATTACTCCGCCCGAACAATTCGAAATACTCGAGATGAGCCGCATCAGCGGCTTCGTAAATCGCGCCAAGGGAACAGGCCGCCCCACCAAGAAAGACCGCCGCGCCCTCGAAGACTTCGCCGAGGAAGCCACATTCATGGATTTCGATTTCGACTTCGACGATGAAGACGAGCAGTGAGCACGAACTCAAAACCCACTTCGTGTCGGCAGCAAACAATGTCTCTGTGCAAGCAACAACGAACCTAAACAAAACAATATGAAACTCTCAGCAAAAACCATCCTCACCATGCTCTTCGCCATGGCCTCGCTGGCTTCCGTGGCCCAGGCACGTCCCAAACTCGTAGTAGGCCTTGTAGTCGACCAAATGCGTTGGGACTATCTCATGCGCTATCAGTCGCGCTACGTAGATGGCGGTTTCAAGCGTCTGCTGGCCGAAGGCTACAGCTGCGACAACTGCCAGATTAACTACATACCCACCATCACGGCCATTGGCCACTCCAGCATCTATACCGCCTCGGTGCCCTCAATCCACGGCATTGCAGGCAATAACTTCCGCATGGACAACCGTTGGGTCTATTGTACCGACGACTCCACTGTGGTGGGCGTAGGCACCACAAGCGATGCCGGAAAAATGTCGCCACGCAACTTGCTTGTCACCACCATGTGCGACGAACTGAAGCTGGCCACGAACTTCCGCTCCAAGGTCATTGGTGTGGCGCTCAAAGACCGTGCCTCCATCCTCCCTGCCGGCCATTGCGCCGATGCTGCCTATTGGTTCGACGACCAGAGCGAAGGATTTATCACCAGCACCTATTACATGAAGGAACTACCCTCGTGGGTAAAGCAATTCAATCAAAAGCGCCTGCCTCGAAAGATGCTTTCCGAAAAGTGGGAAACTCTCTTCCCCGTCGAAACCTACGCCCAGAGCACTGCCGACGATGCACCCTACGACGGACCCTTCCTCAAAGGCATGCCCACCACGTTTCCCATCGACGTGCCAGCCATAGCCAAGAAAACGGGAGTCTCTCTCATTCGCTCCATTCCCGCTGGCTGCACCCTTACGTTAGAAATGGCTAAGGCCGCCCTCCATGGCGAAAAGCTGGGGCAGCGCGGTGAGTGCGACTTCCTGGCCGTGAGCATATCGCCCACCGACTATGTGGGCCACCAGTTCGGCATCAATGCTGTCGAAACCGAAGACACCTACCTGCGCCTCGACCGCGACCTGGCCGACTTCCTCAGCGAGCTCGACCGCACAGTGGGACGTGGCAACTACCTCTTCTTTCTCTCGGCCGACCATGGCGGTGCCCACAACATATCCTTCAACCAAGACCACGGCATTCCCAGCGAGCCGTGGAGCATGGGCGAAACCAGCCGTGCCCTCAACACATACCTCAAGCAGAAGTATGCCACCAACTCAAAACTCGTCTTCAAAATCTCCAACTGCCAAGTGTTCCTCGACCACGATGCCATCAGCGCCGCCGGCATCGACGAGGCACAACTGCGCCGCGACGTAATAGACTTCCTCAAGCCAGACAAGCGCTTTGCCTATGTGGCCGATATGGAGCAGCTCGCCACGTCCTCCATGCCGCAGCTCATTCGCGAGCGCGCCATCAACGGCTACAACCGCTTCCGCAGTGGCGACATTCAAGTTGTTTTGCAGCCCGCTTGCTACGGCGAGAGCCGGAAAACCCACATCACAGGCACCACCCACGGCGTGTGGAATCCCTACGACGCCCACATTCCCTGCGTCTTCATGGGGTGGAACATTCCTCAAGGCTCCACTAACCGCGAGGTCCATATCACCGACATTGCAGCCACCGTGTGTGCCATGTTGCATGTGCAAATGCCCAACGGCTGCATAGGCGAGCCCATCGAGGCTCTGGCCAAGTAGCTACACTGTCGGCCATAGGCCATGCCACCATCGAGGCTCCCACGAAAAGGGCCCAAACCTTCTGCAAGAAAAGCAGGGTTTGGGCCTTTTGCTTTGCCTCTCCCAGGGAGTTGAGCCAGTGGCTATTTGCTCCCTTTGCGGCGGTTGCATTCGCGGCAGAGCATCTGGCAGTTTTCGGCCACGGTGCGGCCGCCCTCGCGCCAGGGAGTAATGTGATCGCCCTCCATGAATTCTATGTCGAACTCCTTGCCGCAGTGGGGGCAAACGTGATTCTGCTTTTCCCAAACGGCCAGCTTAATGTCTTCGGGAAAGGCGCGCAGATCCAAGTAGTGCTCGTCGCGTGTCAGTACGTAGGGAATGATGCCACTGGCGCGCTGTATTTCGCTGTCGCGCATGAGTCTCGAAATCTCCTGGCCAAGCAGTGTTGTGTCGAGCGGCTCCGATCCAAAGCGGTCGTAAAGCATGGCCCAGTCGAGCCCCTTCATAATTCGTTTGAAGCGCTTCATGTCGAAGTTCGTAATGGCCCAGTTGAGCACCGTCTGGAAGTAGGTCCACAGGTTGTTGGCGTTTGGATCGTGCTGATGCGCCGCCATGTATCCCACAGCGCTTTGGCGACGTCCTTGCCGCGTTTCGTGGTCGGCCATCCATTCGAGCGCCTTCTTGAGAAAGTCCTGACGAATGGGCGTGCCGTTCACGAGGTCTTTGCCAAGGCGGTAGGCACCGCAATTCGATTTCGAAAAGTGGCGCTTGGCATCGCTCACGAAAGGCCCCGCATAGACGGCGTTGTTAATCTCTTGCTCGTTGAGTGGCTTTCCCGCTATGTTGATGGTTTTGAACCATTCCAACTTTTCGCTCGCCTCGCCTTCACACACATACACCGTCAGCTCATAGTCGAGAATGCGCTGCTGAATGTCGGCCGGTTGGTTAAAAAAGTTCTTGAAGTCGTACGAAAACTTTCCGGCCACGTATTCGCAGAGCGAAAGCGTGCGCTGCTGTCCGTCCATCACCTCATAGGGACATTCGGCGTCGTCGCTGCGCCTCACCCAATACATCACGTTGAGCGGATAACCATTCAGCACGGTGGTTATCACGGCCTGCTGCTCCTTTTCGTTGTAGATGAACTCGCGCTGATAGGGCGGGCGAATGTCGAGCAGACCGCCGTAGCCGCGCACACCCTGCTCGTCGTTGTTCACGTAGTCTTTAGTGATTTCGCCTACTTTTACTTTTATTTCCTTAATGGTCATCATAGTTCAATAATGTATTTAGATTCTTCTGACGAGTATGCGGGCGTAAGTAATCTTTCCTCCTATCACTCCCTCTTTATTTTTAATCATTCCGGGAATTGAAGTCGTCGAATAAGAATGCGCGCATATTTGCTCTTGCCATTGACTACCGTATCTTTGGGATTGTTCATAAGCCCACCTATCGGCATCGACGGACGAGTATTCTGAAGTAAGGTTGCACTTTGCCCCCCCCCCCCTGCTAATTTACTGTAAACCAAGTCTTTGCCATCTTGACCCTTTCGAAACTCAACTATCTCGAACTGTTCGGGATTGTACTTGTCGAGGAAGGTGATGGGCACTCCCATTACGCCGTCATAGTCGTAAGGGATGTCTGACGTACGGTCTACATTGATGGCATCGTAGTTATCATACTTCGGGTATTCTTCGGGAGAATAGCGACAGACGAGATCGAGCATTTCGTGGCGCTTCTTGTGGTCGAGGTTGGTGAACCAATTTACACCAGAAACTCTTATCATATCTTTCTTGTGGTCTGATGCAGTGGCAATGTCTTCATAAGGAGAGAAAAAGTGGGCAGCCCCTCCTTTGAAGCCGTAACCAAGCCAAATCTTGTCTTCTTTGATTAGTGGAAACACCTCCTTGTAGGTAATCGCGTTTTGGTGTCCTATAATGAGAAACTTCTTATCATACTCCACCAGTTGTGCGAGATACTCACGAAACAGCGAAAAAGGCGGGTTGGTCACCACGATGTCGGCCTGCCTGAGCAGTTCGATGCACTCTTGCGAGCGGAAATCGCCATGCTGTTTGAGTGTGGAAATGGCGTTGCGGTCGTTTTTCAGCAGTTCCTGCACGTCGCAGAGGTCTACGGCCCCGTCGCCGTTGCGGTCGTCCACCTGGGTGATTTCTACCTTATAGGCCCGTTTCGTCCCGTAGAGCGGAATTGTTTCGGCCGCTTGCGAGTTGTCGCTCTGCGCTTCATCGCCCCATTCAAAGGGCAGTTGCAATTCGGTGCCCACCACGGGCGAGCCGTCGTAGCACGTGCAAATGAGTTTTTTCAGGCCCAGTTGGTTAAACCGCAGGGCAAAATACTTAAAAAAGTTGCTCTCGTAGGGGTCGTCGCAGTTGCAGAGCACCACCTTGCCGCGAAAGTGGGGCCAATAGTGCTGCAATTCGCGCTCAATGTCCGTCAGCTGAGTATAGAACTCATCTTTTTTGGCCTTTTTGGCGGCATGTAAATTCTTGTTAGCCATGCGCTATGCAATAATGCGCGCTTTGCTTATCTTCGGTGACGGGTAGCAGGGCACAACAAAAGCATGGACGTTCAATATCCATGCTTCAAAGGCCCTGAGAACTGCCCGTCAAACCAGATAAATCGCGCCCATGCATAGCACATGGACGTTTGCGATTTATTCTTTCGGTTTGAGCTTGTTTGAATTTCTCAGGTTCTTGAAGCAATTCCGAATAAAAGCAAACGCTTGTTAAACTTTTTCCACGATGTCTTTGGTCTGCGTCCTCTATGGGGCGCATTCCGAGCGTAAAATTACGGATTTTTTTGGTTTCGGTGCCTTTTTCAGTGGAAAAAAAGCGCTTTTCGCTGATAAGAGATGGCTTGCAGAAAATGCGAAAGCGCACCTGAGTGAATTCTCACCACGGTGAGAAAACTTTTTCACCCTGGTGGGAAAACTTTTTCACCGCGGTGAGAAAACTTTTTCACCACGGTGAAATTTCTTTGAGTGGCTTTGTGCGTAGAAGCAGAGCCGCTTTTGAGCCACCCAATTCGGCCATGAAAAAGATTGTGCGCCTTTCAGTCTTCGGCAAGCGCTTGTTCAAGAAATTCGGCTGCGTCGGCCACGCAGTCGGGGCAGGCTCGCAGGGGAGCATCGGCGCCTTTTCCCTTGAGCAGTGCACACTGTGTGGCGCCGTTGCGCTCATGGAATTGCTGCATCATGGAGCGCATGCGCTTCATGGCTACGGCGCGGTCGGGGCAGGCCATGCCCAAAATCATTCCTGCGCCCACAAGGGCTCCGCATGTGCCTTCCATGTTTCCCATGCCGGCGGCAAAGGCTCCGCCAAGGTGCAGGGCCACTTCGGGCGTAAGGCCCACAAAGTCGGCATAGGTGGTGGTGATGGCTTGTGCGCAGTTGTGACTGCCCAGGCGCTTCTTTTCGGCTGCTATGTGTTTTCGTGTATCCATTGTCGTGGGTTTTGGTTGAACTTCGTCACTGCATCCATTGGTTGTAGTGCTTTTCGCGCCCAATGGTGGTGGCTTCGCCGTGGCCGGGAAGCACGCGCACGTTGTCGGGCAGGATTTTAATTTTTGTGTGGAGCGCGCTGATGAGTGCCGAAAAGCTGCTTCCGGGCAGGTCGGTGCGCCCTATGTAGTCGCGAAACAGGCTGTCGCCCGTCAGCAGCAGGCCCTCGCTCTCTTCATAGAAGCAAACGCCGCCCGGGGTGTGTCCGGGGGTGGCAATGACGCGCAGTTGGTGGGTGCCAAAGGGCAGCAGGTCGCCCTCGTCGAAGGGCTCGCCTGCGGGGGGCAGTGGGAGTGTGGCTTGGGTGTGCATGAAGAGTTGCATGTGGGCCGAGGCCAGGGCATAGGTGGGCAGTTCGGCGCGCAGCATGCGGGGCTGGAGCCCGTAGCGTTGGCTAATGAACGAGGCGCCGTAAAGATGGTCGAAATGGGCATGGGTTTGCAGCGCCATGGTGAGCGTCAGGGCGCTCTCTTCTATGGCTTGGCTCAGCTGGGCTTGTTCGTCGGGGCTTTTTGCGCCGCAGTCTATGACTACGGCCTGGCGTGTGTCGTCCCAGAGGAGGTAGGTGTTTTCACCCAGGGCATTGAAAGTGAATGTTTGCAGGTGGATCATGGCTAAAAAGTGGCTTTGCGGGCTGCTTTGGTCGTTGACAGCTCTGACCTTGCGGTCATCGCTTGTTATCTCCCTTCGCTTTCGCCTCCCGGCCGGCTCGGAACTTTGTCCCTCGTGGCCGACGAGGCTGCTTTGGTCGT
>CADBQP010000065.1 GCA_902796835.1 uncultured Bacteroidales bacterium | reverse complement strand
TTCTTTCAGTTTCTTATGTTTTACTGAGGTTTTCTAAGTTTTTGTTGTTTCGTTTAGAATGAGTTTAATTACCTCCCTTCGCTTTTTTGCCCCAGCCTCCTCGGAACTTCGTCCCTCAGGGCTGACGTGGCGGCTTCGGTCGGCAAAAACACTCCGCCAGCCCGAATGGCCACTGGCGAAGTGATTTTTTTGAAAAAAGATTTTTTAACAGTTTGAGGCGCGTAGATGGGCAAAAAAAGCTTGGAATGCTTTTTTGTTGAGTGCGTTTTTACTAATTTTGCACGCTGAAAAGCAAAAAGATGTGAAAAAGGGCAATACTTGTTATAAAGTATGTTGACAAATGTGCAGCGTGGGGCAGGCGTGCTCTGCGTGGTAGTTTGTGGCGTCGGCTGACCTGTGCGAGTTTGGGCCGAACTCATGTCTTTGCGCTTGATTTCATCTTGTGCTCTTTTCGGAGCATCTTTACTTTTCAACTCTGTTTATATGCCCACAAACACGCATGAGAGACAATAAATAATATTAATTATAACAACACTCAAGAGCAATGAATTTTACCTTGTTTGTAACAGCTTTGCTGACTGGCTGTGCCTTCGTAGCCATAGTAATTATTTTGGCTACATTGCTGGCTCCGCGCAGTTTCAATGCTCAAAAGGAGGAGCCCTATGAATGCGGTGTTCCCACGCGCGGCCGCTCGTGGATGCAGTTCAGGGTTGGCTACTATTTGTTTGCTATCCTCTTTTTGATGTTCGATGTGGAAACTATGTTCCTCTTTCCGTGGGCAGTAGTGATGAAGAGTATGTCGGCAGCAGGTCTTTTCAGCGTACTCTTCTTCTTGTTTGTTTTAGTTCTGGGTTTAGCCTATGCCTGGAGGAAAGGAGCACTGAAATGGCAATAATGAAAAAACCTAAGATTAAGTCGATTCCCTATGAGGAATTCAACGACAATGAAACGTTTGAGAGCCTTGTCCAGAAACTGAACGAGAACGGCGTGAACATTGTGGTAAAGTCGCTCGACGACCTCTTTGACTGGGGCCGTAGCAACAGTTTGTGGCCGCTGACCTTTGCCACCAGTTGCTGTGGCATCGAGTTTATGGCCGTTTGTGCGGCTCGTTATGACATTGCCCGCTTTGGCTTTGAAGTGACGCGCAACAGTCCTCGCCATGCCGACGTGATTTTGGTGAGCGGCACCATTGTGAAAAAGATGGCGCCCGTGTTGAAACGACTCTACGACCAGATGGCCGATCCGAAGTATGTCATCGCCATTGGCGGCTGCTCCATCTCGGGCGGTCCGTTCCGCAAGTCATATCATGTGGTGATGGGTGTCGACGAGATTATCCCAGTAGATGTCTATGTGCCTGGCTGTCCGCCCCGTCCAGAGGCATTCCTCTATGGCATGATGCAGCTGCAGCGCATTGTGAAGGTGGAAAACTTCTTTGGAACCACCAACCGCAAGGAGCGCGACCCATTCAAGAAAGAATATGAAGAAAGAAGTGAAAAAATCTTAGCGTCGCAGGAGGAGGCATAAATATATATATGGTATTAGACTATCAAATTATTGCGCCTGCCGACTTGCATCAAGAGATGCTGCGCCTGCGCGCCGAGAAAGGAATGGATTTCCTCGTGAATCTCACAGGTATGGACTGGGGAGAGGAGGGCTTCGGAGTAGTTTATCAGCTCGAGTCGACCCAAACGGGGGAACAGATAAATATCAAGGCCATTTGTGCCGACAGAGAGAACCCCACGCTGCCAACGGTGAGCGACATTTGGGACATTGCCAACATTTATGAGCGCGAGGTCTACGACTTCCTGGGCATCATTTTCACTGGTCATCCCGACATGCGCCGCATCTATCTGCGCGAAGACTGGGTGGGCTATCCCCTGCGCAAGGACGACAAGCCCGAAGAGCAGAATCCCCTCCGCATGGACGCCGTTCCTCTGAGCGACGAAACCGTGTGCTATGAAATGGGTGAGGACGGAAAGCTCGTAAAGCGCAAGAACGTGATTTTTGAGCAGGACGACTATGTGGTGAACATGGGTCCTCAGCACCCTTCAACCCATGGAGTGCTCCACTTCCGTGTGGCCCTCGAGGGCGAGCGGATTAAGAAAGTGGACCCCGTGCTGGGATATATTCACCGCGGCATCGAAAAAATGAACGAGAGCATGACCTATCCGCAAACACTGGCGCTGACCGACCGCATGGACTACCTTGGCGCCATGCAAAACCGCCATGCCCTCTGCAAAGTCATTGAAGAAGCCATGGGCGTGGAAGTGAGCGACCGCGTGAAGGTGATTCGCACAATCATGGACGAGTTGCAGCGTATCGACTCTCACATACTCTTCTTCTCCTGTCTTTGCCAAGACCTTGGTGCCACTACGGCCTTCCTCTACGGATTCCGCGACCGCGAAAAGGTGCTCGACATTTTTGAAGAAACCTGTGGCGGACGTCTCATCCTTAACTACAACACCATTGGCGGTGTTCAGGCCGACCTTCATCCCAACTTTGTGCGTCGCGTGAAGGAATTTATTCCCGTAATGCGCAAGGGCCTGAAGGAATATAACGACATATTCACAGGCAACGTGATAGCCCGCAACCGCATGGAAGGTGTGGGCATCCTTACCAAAGATCAAGTGATTGCCATGGGCTGCACGGGCGGTACGGGCCGCGCCTCGGGTTGGCACAACGACCTGCGCAAGTTGCGTCCCTACGACGCCTACGACCGAGTGGACTTCAAGGAAATAACCTTCGAAAAGGGAGACAGCTTTGCCCGTTATATGGTGCGTCTGCTCGAAATCGAAGAGAGCCTGAAGATTATTGAGCAACTCATCGACAACATTCCCGAGGGGTCCTATCAAGAAAAGATGAAACCTATCATAAAGGTGCCTGAAGGAACGTATTACAGTGCAGTAGAGGGCAGTCGCGGACAGTTTGGAGTGTTTCTCGAGAGCCGTGGCGACAAGTTCCCCTATCGCATACACTATCGCTCAACGGGTCTGCCGCTGGTCTATGCCATGGACACCGTTTGTCGCGGAAACCTCATTGCCGACCTCGTGACCATTGGCGGAACGCTCGACTATGTAGTTCCCGACATTGACAGATAAAGAAAACACAAGAATAGAATAATAAAAGAAAACTATGTTTGACTTTAGTGTAATATCCCAATGGCTGCACAACCTGCTGCTCTCTATAGTGCCCGAGTGGGCCGCCATATTGATTGAGAGCGTGTTGGTAGCCCTGGTCATCATCACGCTTTATGCCGTCTTTGCCATAGTGCTGATATATATGGAGCGCAAAATCTGCGGCTTCTTTCAGTGCCGACTCGGCCCCAACCGAGTGGGAAAGTGGGGATTGCTGCAGGTGTTTGCCGACGTGTTTAAGATGCTGCAGAAAGAAATCATCAAAATGCGTCAAACCGACCGCTTTCTTCACGACCTGGCCCCGTTTTTCGTGGTGACGGCTTCGATGCTGACATTTGCCTGTCTGCCCTGGAACAAGGGCGCTCACATGATCGACTTTAATATCGGCATATTCTTCATCCTGGCCGTTTCGAGCGTGGGAGTTGTAGGAATTTTGCTGGCAGGGTGGGGCAGTAACAGCAAGTATCCCCTAATAGGCGCTATGCGTAGCGGAGCCCAAATCATCAGTTACGAGCTTTCTATCGGACTTACCATGCTCACCATGATATGTCTCACGGGCACCATGCAGATTTCTGAAATTGTGGAGCAACAGGCTGCCGAAGGCTGGAATATATTCCGCGGACATGTGCCGGCCTTGATAGCTTTCGTGATTTATCTGATAGCCGGCAATGCCGAGTGTAACCGTGGTCCGTTCGACCTTCCCGAAGCCGAAAGCGAGCTGACGGCTGGTTACCACACCGAATACTCGGGCATGCATTTTGGCTACTTCTATCTGGCCGAATACCTCAACCTTTTCATTGCTGCCGGAATAGCCTCAACCATCTTCCTCGGAGGATGGGCTCCCCTGCACATTGCGGGCCTCGACGGTTTCAACGGAGTGATGGATGCCATTCCCGGAATTGTATGGTTCCTCGGAAAAACTTTCTTCGTGGTATTCCTATTTATGTGGGAACGTTGGACACTGCCCCGACTGAGAATTGACAACATTCTCTCTCTGGAATGGAAGTATCTGATGCCCATAAGCATGGCAAACCTCGTGCTGATGGCACTCGTGGTGGCCTTTAAACTCTACCTATAAAACCGAACAACAGGAATAATTATGTATCAAGATAAAAGTTATTTCAGCGGTCTGTTCTGTGGCATCAAGTCGATTTGTATCGGACTGAAGACCACCATGCGCGAGTTTTTTACTCCCAAAATCACCGAACAGTATCCAGAAAACCGCAAGGAACTCAAAATGTTCGACCGTTTCCGTGGCTCGCTCACCATGCCCCACAACGAAAAGAACGAACATAAGTGCGTGGCCTGCGGCATTTGCCAGATGCAATGTCCCAACGACAGCATCAATGTGGTGAGCGAAATGGTAGAAGTGGACGGCAAGAAGAAAAAGCAACTTGTACGCTACGAGTACAACCTCGGGTCGTGCATGTTCTGCATGCTCTGCGTGAATGCTTGCCCCCACGATGCCATTACTTTCGACCAAAGTTTCGAAAATGCCGTGTTCGATCGCAGTAAACTCATCAAGCAACTCAACAAGCCTGGCAGCAAGGTGGCCGAAAAGCCGATGCCTGCGCGTCCGGCAGTGGCTAAGCCTGCAGCAAAGGATGCCGAAGCGTCGGTAGCTCAAGCTGCACCTGATCAAGCAAAAGCCGAAAAACCGCAGCCAGCGACCGATGAGGCTACAGAGGCTAAGGCGGAAAACTAAAAGAAAGGAAAAAAACATTCAATAAAATGGACTCACAAAACATAATGTTCATCGTATTGGCAGTAGTGATTACCCTCTCGTCGGTACTCACTGTCGTGACGCGAAGCATCATGCGCGCTGCCACCTATCTGTTCTTCACCCTGTTGGGAACAGCCGGGCTCTATTTCCTGATGGGCTATACTTTCCTTGGCGCCGTACAAGTGATGGTTTATGCTGGCGGCATCATCGTGCTCTATGTGTTTGCAATTCTGCTGACGCGTGGTACGAAAGATTCGCTCAGCGAAAACACCAAGTCAAAAATCATTCTCAGCGCCGTCTTGTCGCTCGTTGGGTTCGGATTGGCGGCCTATCTGATTTTCATACAGCAGTTCAAGGCCGAAGTGCTCGCAGCGCCCAACGAAAGTGTGCTCACCATGCAGCAAATAGGCACCAACATGCTCTCTACCGACCAGGGGGGCTACCTGTTGCCCTTCGAGGCTGTCAGCGTATTACTGCTGGCATGCATCGTGGCCGGGCTGATGATAGCACGTAAGCGTTAAACTCTTAAAACATTTGCAGATTATGATACAAATAGAATATTTTTTAATTGTGGCCGCTGTCATGATGTTTGCCGGAATCTTCGGTTTCCTCACGCGTCGCAGCACGCTTGCCATTCTGCTGTCGATAGAGTTGATGCTCAATGCCACCGACATAAACTTTGCTGTGTTCAATCGGTTGATGTATCCTGCTGGCCATGAAGGCTATTTCTTTTCGCTCTTCTCCATTGCCATTTCGGCAGCCGAGAGTGCCATTGCCATCGCCATTATGATTAACATCTACCGACAGATGAAAGATATCTCCATCGATAAGCTTCAGAAACTCAAGTGGTAAAAACATTAAAATAACGAACAACAATGGATTATCAATATACGCTACTGATATTGTTGCTTCCCTTCCTTTCGTTCCTGGTTCTTGGATTGTTCGGAAAGTGGATGAGCCACAAGGTTGCAGGAATCATCGGCACAGTTAGCATCGGCGTGGTGGCCTGTCTGGCCTTCTATACGGCTTATGCCTATTTCGGAGCTGGTCGCGACGCTGACGGCACGTTTGCTACCGAGTTGCCCTACAATTTTACGTGGCTGCCCTTCTACATAGGGAATTTGCATTTTGACATGGGAATCATGCTCGACCCCATCACGGTGATGATGCTCATTGTGATTACCACCGTGTCGCTCATGGTTCACATCTATTCTTTTGGCTACATGCACGGCGAGCGTGGTTTCCAAAGATACTACGCCTTCCTGAGCCTATTCACCATGTCCATGCTCGGACTGGTGGTAGCCACCAACATCTTCCAAATGTATATGTTCTGGGAGCTGGTGGGTGTGTGCTCCTATTTGCTTATTGGTTTCTACTACACCACGGCCCCTGCCGTGTCGGCATCGAAAAAGGCCTTTATCGTGACTCGCTTTGCCGACCTCGGCTTCCTGGTGGGTATCCTCATCTACGGGTTCTATACTGGCACGTTCAGTTTCGACTTCACGGTGAGTGGCTCTGTGCGCGAATTTGCCGGTGCCAGCTTCATTCTTCCCACGGCCTTGTTCCTTATGTTCATTGGCGGTGCCGGTAAGAGTGCCATGTTCCCCCTCCACATTTGGCTGCCCGATGCCATGGAAGGCCCCACGCCAGTGAGTGCCCTCATCCATGCTGCCACAATGGTTGTAGCCGGTGTGTTCCAAGTGGCACGCCTCTTCCCGCTCTGGATAACCTATGCCCCCGAGACGCTCCACGTAGTGGCCTGGATTGGCGCCTTCACAGCCTTCTATGCTGCCGCGGTGGCTTGTGCTCAGAGCGACATTAAGCGCGTTCTTGCCTTCTCCACCATTTCGCAGATAGCCTTCATGATGGTGGCCCTCGGCGTATGCATTCCCGGAGAGCATGCCATCATCGACAACCACGGAAGCCTGGGCTACATGGCGTCGATGTATCATCTCTTCACCCATGCCATGTTCAAGGCCACGCTCTTCCTATGTGCCGGCTGCATCATCCATGCAGTGCACAGCAACGAGATGTCGATGATGGGCGGCATGCGCAAATACATGCCCGTCACCAACATCACTTTCCTCATTGCCACCTTGGCCATATCGGGCATACCGCCCTTCTCCGGCTTCTTCTCGAAAGACGAAATCCTTGCCGCCTCGTTCCAATACAGCCCCTTGATGGGTTGGGTAATGACCGGCATCGCTGCCATGACGGCCTTCTATATGTTCCGCGTATACTACGGCATATTCTGGGGCACAGAGAATAAGGAATACCACGAAGAGATTAAGGCACACGGCCATCTGGGAGAGGCGCCTCTGGTTATGACGCTGCCGCTCATTCTTCTCACGATCATCACCATCTTTGTGGGATGGACGCTGCCCGGAACATTCGGTTCCTACGTCAGCGCCACCGGCCAGGCCTACGTCATTCACCTCGACCCCAAGATTGCCATCACCAGCGTAGTCATCGCCGTGGCCAGCATCCTGCTTGCCACCTGGATCTACGCCCGCAGCAGTCAGCCCGTGGCCGAGCGCATGAAGGCAGCCTTCCCCCGTTTGCACGAGTGGGCCTACCGCCGTTTCTATATTGACGAGATCTATCAATTCATCACCCATCGCATCATCTTTGCCTACATCAGCCGTCCCCTGGCCTGGTTCGACCGTCACATTGTCGACGGCGCGCTCAACGGCCTGGCCAGCGGTGCCAATGGCATTGGCGAGCGCATACGTCCCCTGCAGAGCGGACGCGTGCAACAATACGCCTATGTGTTCTTCCTTGGTGCAGTGGTGTTGTTCTTCATTATGATTATCTAAAAGAGAAACCCATATGAATTTCTTATCTATTTTCGTATTTATCCCCTTGCTGATGCTGCTCGGTTTGTGGCTCGTCAAGGGTCAGAAGGGCATACGCGCGGTGATGGTCATTGGTAGCACGGCTTTGCTGGCCTCGGCCATCTGTCTCACGGTGCAATTCCTTGCCGACCGTGCAGCCGGCAACACTGCCGAAATGCTCTATACGGCCTCGTTCTCCTGGTTCGAGCCCCTCCATATCTACTATTCCGTGGGAGTCGACGGCATATCCGTAGCCATGCTCCTGCTTTCGGGAATCATCGTCTTCACCGGTACCTTCGTGAGCTGGGACATGTGCAAGGAATACTTCCTTTGGTTCACACTGCTCAGCCTCGGAGTGTTCGGCTTCTTCATCTCGATCGACATGTTCACCATGTTCATGTTCTACGAGGTGGCCCTCATCCCCATGTACCTGCTTATTGGCGTATGGGGAACTGGCAAGAAGGAATACTCGGCCATGAAGCTCACACTGATGCTCATGGGCGGCTCGGCCTTCCTCATGTGTGGTATCTTTGGCATCTTCTATGGCGCCGGCGGTCAGACCATGAACATCCTCGACATCGCCAACCTTCAGAATGGCGCCCATGCCATCGACATCAGCCAGCAATACATCTGGTTCCCAATGACCTTTGTCGGATTTGGTGTACTCGGAGCCCTTTTCCCCTTCCACACATGGTCGCCCGATGGTCATGCCTCGGCCCCCACAGCCGTGTCGATGCTCCATGCCGGAGTGCTCATGAAGTTGGGAGGATACGGCTGTTTCCGCATTGCCATGTATCTCATGCCGCAGGCAGCCAACGAACTGGCTTGGATCTTCCTCATCCTCACGGGCATCTCGGTGGTATATGGAGCCTTCTCGGCCTGTGTGCAGACCGACATGAAGTATATCAATGCCTACTCGTCGGTGTCCCACTGCGGACTGGTGCTCTTCGCCCTGCTCATGATTAACCAGACAGCAGCCACGGGTGCAGTGATTCAGATGCTCAGCCACGGATTGATGACGGCCCTTTTCTTTGCCCTCATCGGCATGATCTACGGCCGCACCCACACCCGCGACATTCGCGAGCTCAACGGCCTCATGCGTATCATGCCCTTCCTCTCGGTATGCTACGTCATAGCCGGTCTCGGAAACCTGGGCCTGCCCGGCCTCAGCGGCTTTGTGGCCGAAATGACCATCTTCGTAGGTTCGTTCCAGCACGAGGAAACCTTCTATCGCGTGCTCACAATTGCAGCCTGCTCGAGCATCGTCATCACGGCAGTCTACATTTTGCGCATGGTGGGCAAAATCCTCTTTGGAACATGCACCAACGAACACCACCTCAAGCTCACCGACGCCACCCTCGTGGAGCGCTTCCCCGTGATAGTGCTCATCTGTTGCATCGCAGGCATCGGCCTGGCTCCCTTCTTTGTGAGCGACCTCGTCAATGGCGGTGTAACCCCCATCATCGAGCACATAGGCTACGTGGCCTCCAAAAGTAATCCGTTTCTCTAATCTGTAAAAACTGAAAAAACATGGATTATTCACAATTTCTCTATATGCGCGAGGAACTCTCCCTGCTCCTCGTGATCCTGATATTGTTTGTGGCCGACCTCTTTATGTGTCCCGACAAAAAGAGCGGCAAGGGCGTCTACAATACGGCCCTTCCCGTAGTGCTTATGTCGGTGCTGACCATCGTAAACCTGCTCCCTTGTTGTGGAGCACAGGCTTGCGAGGCCTTTGGCGGCATGTATCAGTATGCCCCTATGATGACCATCGTCAAGAGCGTGCTCAACATAGGAGTCATCCTCGTGTTCCTCATGGCCCACGGCTGGTTGTCGCGTCCCGAAAACAAAGTGAAGCAGGGCGAGTTCTACATCGTGACACTCTTCACCCTTTTGGGCATGTATTTCATGATATCGAGCGGTCACTTCCTCATGTTCTTCATCGGACTCGAGCTGGCCAGCGTTCCTATGTGTGCGCTCATAGCCTTCGACAAGTATCGCTACGAAAGCGCAGAGGCCGGAGCCAAGTATATTCTGCTGGCCCTCTTCTCAAGCGCCCTGCTGCTCTATGGCATCTCCTTCATCTATGGCGGCACCGGCTCGCTCTACTTTAGCCAAATCGGTGCGCTGCTCTCTGGCAATAGCCTGCTGAGCCTGCTCGGGCTCACCCTCTTCCTTGCAGGCATGGGTTTCAAAATCTCATTGGTTCCCTTCCATCTTTGGACGGCCGATACCTATGAAGGTGCTCCCACCGTTGTAACGAGCTACCTGAGCGTGGTGTCGAAAGGCTCGGCAGCATTCGTGCTCTTTACGGTGCTCATCAAGGTCTTCTCCGTAGGCCAGTTGTTCACCGATTGGAACATTGGCCTTTTCTGGATCATTATTGCCAGCATCACCATTGCCAACCTTTTTGCCCTCCGCCAAAAGAACCTGAAACGATTCATGGCCTTCAGCGCCATTTCGCAAGCAGGCTACCTGGTGCTCGGCGCCATGGGAGGCACGGCCCAGGGCATGACAGCCATGGTGTTCTATCTGCTCGTCTATCTCGTAGCCAATTTCGGCGCCTTTGCCGTGATCAACGTAGTGGAGCAAAATAGCGGAAAACTCGGCATAGCCGACTACAACAACCTCTATCAAACCAACCCCAAGTTGGCCTTCCTCATGACACTCTGCCTCTTCTCGCTGGCAGGCATTCCGCCCTTTGCAGGCTTCTTCTCGAAGTTCTTCATCTTCATGGCGGCTTTCAACGCAGGCTTCCGTCTGCTGGTGTTCATAGCTTTGGTCAACACCATCATCTCGCTCTACTACTATCTGCTCATCGTCAAGGCCATGTACATCAGTCCTAACGATCAGCCCATACCCACCTTCCGCAGCGACAACTACAGTCGCGCCGCGCTCATCATCTGTCTGCTCGGCGTCGTGCTGCTCGGCATAGCCGGATGGGTTTACAACTATATCGACACCCTGAGCTACGGCCTCGACACCATTTTGTAGATAGTCACCAGGCAGTCCGTCAGCGAACTGCCCCAATTTTTCAGCCGACATCGGCTTTAACAGAAATTTCACCGCGGTGGGAAAGTTTTCTCACCGCGGTGAAAAAGTTTTTCCACCCCGATGAAAAAGTTTTCCCACCGTGGTGAGAATTCAACGAAGTGCCGCTTGCTCTTTCCTTAAAGCCACATGCGATGACCCGTCGTCGTCATCAAAAAATGCGCACAGCCCTCTTGCATATCCTCACGAGGAGCCCAAATATTTTTTTTGAGAGGATATAAATTTTTTTTCCAAGTTTCGTTACCTTTGCGCAGTAAACCCTATAAAAAAAGCAGGAATATGGCAGACGTTCAATTACTTAGCGCCCCCGGCCATGCCGGCCACGTGGAATTAATTTTGAGTGGCAGGCTCGACACCGCCTCCTCCGACCACGTAAAGCAAAAGCTCGATGCAGCCTTGCAAGGCGTTTCGCCCGATTTTCCCGTGGTGCTCAACATTGGTGAGCTCGACTACATCTCAAGTTCCGGCCTCCGCATCGTGTTGGGGCTTGCAAAGCGTTTTCGTGCCCTGCGCGTCACCGAGGCCAACGATGAAGTCTACCATGTGTTCGAAATCACGGGTTTCACCAAAATCGTCAACATCACACGTGCCCTTCGCCGCCTCTCCATCGAGGGCTGTGAGGAAATAGGCCGCGGCGGCGTGGGCATAGTCTATCGCGTGGACGATGAGACCATAGTCAAAGTTTTTCGCGAAGGCACCACGCAGTCCGATGTTCAGCGCGAAGTGGACATGGCCAAGAAGGCCTTCGTGCTGGGAATGCCCACAGCCATCTCGTTCGACATGGTTCGAGTGGGCAGTCAGTACGGTTTGGTTTACGAACTCCTTAGGGCCGACACCATGAGTGCCTGCATCAGGCGACATCCCGACCAGATCGATGCTTTTTCCAGACACTATGCCGATATGATGCGCCACATGCACACCCTCGAAGTGCCGCCCGACAGCACCATCCCTTCGGCCAAGGCTGTGGCGGTCAAGGCCGTTGAGTTCACCGCGCGCTATCTCGAGGCTCAAGACATAGACATTATGCTCCACATCGTCGACAGCATTCCCGAGGCCAACCGTCTCTTGCATTGCGACCTGCAAACCAAAAACATCATGATGCAGGGCGACGAGCCCATGCTCATCGATATGGGCGAAGTGGGCTACGGCCATCCCATGATAGACCTTGGCTTTTGCTACTCTTCCATGGTGAAACTCGTGGGCGACAGCATGCAAATCATCGGCCTTACCAGCGAAATGGCTTCGCAAGTATGGCACAAAATGAGCGAGTTCTATTTCGAAGGACAGCCTGCCGACCTCGTGGCACATCGCCTGCAGCAGATCCAGACAGTGGCCGTGGTGCGCAACTTCAGCTGGCTCTCGCTAAGCGAAAGCTTTCCCGAGTCGCTCATCGCCCAAGTACGTTCCTTGGCCACCGAACGCCTGCGCAATCAGAAGGAACATCTTTACGACGTATGCCGCACCTTCCACGACTGGACCCTCTAAACAAAAATCAGCATGCAAGTATTCAAGCGTAAACCCCTCACGTCGCAGCAACTGTCCCGCCGCTCCACCATAGCCGTCATAGCTTGTGCGGCCCTGCTCATCGTAGGCTTGTGGGGATTTCAGTATTGGTCTGCCAGCAAGGGCATCCGGCTCGAAGTGGAGCAGCGAGCCAAGGCCGAACTCAAGGTGAAGCAGCTCGAAATACAGAAAGTGCTCAGCAGCGTAGAGGTGGCCATGCAGAACATGGACTGGGCCATCGAAAAGGGCCTGTCCGATCCCGACGATTTCTACGAAGTGGCCGAACGCCTCGTTAGCACCAACGAAGCCATCGTGGGAGCAGCGGCACTCTTTGTCGCCAACTTCTATCCGCAGAAGGGACGTTGGTATGAACCCTACGTCACCACTGATTCTACTGGCCAATTCGTACACAAGCAGATAGGCTCAGCCTCTCACGACTACCTGCAATTCGACTGGTATCTCAAAGGACTTGCGAGCCCCAACGGATATTGGAGTGAACCCTACTACGATGAAGCCGGCGCCTTGCAGATGCTTAGTTCCTATACCCAGCAAATCCGCGACCGCGAGGGCCGCGTGGTGGGCATCTTTGTGGCCGACGTGTCGCTCGAGTGGCTCGGCAAAATCATGAACGCCAAGCCCCTCTATCCCTCTTCATACAACATCATGCTCTCGCGCAGCGGACAAATAATGGCCAGCCCCATTGAAACCCTCGTGTTGCGCCATACCATTGAGGATGTCACAGCCAAAATGTCCGACACCGCCGTCAAGTCGCTCAACATCAACATGAAAGCCGGACAGAGCGGCACTGCAACCATTGTCAACAACAAAGGCGAGAAAAACTATGTGTTCTATGCCCCTGTCGAGGGAAATACGGGATGGTCTATGGCTGTTGTATGCCCCGATCGCGAGGTCTATGCCGACCTTCGCGCCACTACCATGAGCTTATTGCTTCCCATGCTGTTGGGCATGTTGCTGCTCGGATTTATTGTGTGGCGCACGGTTCGCTCGGCCCGCCACCTTCGCGAAATGGGCGAGCAGAGAGCCTCGATGGAGAGCGAACTGCGAGTGGCCAACAACATTCAGATGGCCATGCTGCCCAAGATTTTCCCGCCCTATCCCGACCGCGACGACGTAGACATCTATGGCCTGTTGCTCCCAGCCAAGGCTGTGGGCGGCGACCTCTTCGATTTCTACATTCGCGACGAGAAACTCTTTTTCTGCATAGGCGATGTCTCGGGAAAGGGCGTGCCTGCCTCGCTGCTCATGGCCGTGACGCGAGCCCTCTTCCGCACAGTGTCGGCCCACGAAGCCCATCCAGCCCACATTATGACCCTGCTCAACGACACGATAGCCCAAGACAACGAGTCAAACATGTTTGTCACCCTGTTTGTCGGTGTGCTCGATCTTCCCACCGGGCGCCTGCGCTATTGCAATGCCGGTCACGACGCCCCGTTGCTGGCTGGCGAACACGTGGGCCAGCTGCCTTGCGACCCTAACCTGCCCGTTGGCGTGATGCCCGATTGGAAGTTTACGGCACAGGAGGCTATAATCTACACCGACACCACGATATTCCTCTATACCGACGGCCTGACGGAGGCCGAGAATGCCGCACACGAACTCTTCGGCAACGAGCGCATCAAAAAAGTAGCCATTTCGGCCGAACATAGGCCCCACAGGTTTGTGCATGCCATGGCCGATGCCGCGAAGCAGTTTGTCGGAGACGCCGAGCAGAGCGACGACCTCACCATGCTGGCCATACACTACACCAAGCAGCAGCTCGACATCAGGTTCTCGAGCATCATCATTCTCAAGAACGACGTGCAAGAAGTGCCCAAACTCGCCACCTTTGTAGACCAAGTGTGCGAAAGGCTTAGTTTCGACCCTGCCACAACCATGCAAATGAACCTTGCCATCGAGGAGGCCGTGGTCAATGTCATGAACTACGCCTATCCTGCTGGCACGGAGGGCGATGTAAAAATTGAGGCACAGGCCAACGACCAGCGCCTCAAGTTTGTAATCATCGACAGCGGCATGCCATTCGACCCCACCGCACAGGAGGATGCAGACATCACACTCAGCGCAGAGGAACGCCGCATTGGCGGACTGGGCATCTACCTCGTGCGCCAACTCATGGACAGCATCAACTACGAGCGTGTTGATGGGCAAAACGTGCTCACGCTCCGCAAAAAACTTTGAACCTTGAGTCTCCCGCATGGGCCAGCCACATTTTCACAAAAAGTCAGAATAGCAAACAACATACACAACAAGCAACTTTATGAAGACATTAATTAAGGAGGAAAACGATATCATTGTAATGTATCTTGAAGGTCGTCTCGACACAGCTGCCGCCGTGCAAACCGAGGCAGACATGCGGCCCCTCTACGACTGCACAGACCGCGACATTATGCTCGATTGCACCCACCTGGAATATATTTCGTCGAGCGGCCTGCGTCTGTTCTTGGGTTTGCTCAAGTCGGCCAAGTCCAAGGGAGGCCATGTGTTCATTCGCGGTTTGAACAGCAACTTGCAAAGTGTGTTCAACATGACGGGTTTCTCCAGTCTTTTCGAATTTAAATAGCCGGGAGCCCTAAATCGACCCATTAGAATACAAAAAAGCGAGGAGATTTCCTTTCGGGAAGTCTCCTCGCTGTGTTCACTTAAAAAACTTGTTGCTCTTCCGAGCCTCTTATTCAATGCAGATGTTGCGTTTCACAGGTTCCTGCTTCTCGGGAGCCAGCTTGGGCAGGGTGATGATGAGCACACCGTCGGCCACACGAGCACCAATCTGATCTTTGTCTACATCGTCGGGAAGGATAAGCGTTTGCTGGAACTTGGCGAAGCTGAACTCGCGGCGCAGGTAGCGCTTGTTGTCGCCGCCTTCTTGCGACTCTTGCTTCTTTTCCATGGAGATAACCAAATTTTGGTCGGCGTCAACATGGATTTGGAAATCGTCTTTCGTCATGCCGGGAGCAGCCACTTCTACCTTATATTCCTTTTCGGCTTCAATCACGTTGATGGCCGGGGCAGTGCGACCCGTGCGGGGCATCCAGTTGTTGTCAAGAAAATCGTCGAAAATCGACGGAAGCCATTCGTTGTTGTACTTTCTGATGAGTGCCATAATGTTTGTGTTTTAATTGTTAATAATGTTCTTTTCTTATAACCGATTACCAACTGTGAGTGTCTTCGTCGGCAAAAAGGTTTTTTGAAGGCCGCCCTCCCTTTCTTGCTTCTGCGCTCTTGGTCTGAGCGACCTTCGCCCTATATTGTGCAAAGGCCGTGCCGAGAATTTAGGCTCCCATTTCCTTAACAAAAAGTAAGAATTTCTGCAATTTTGGCGCTTTGGGCTGCAAAAAAGTGCACGATAACTGCGTTCGTGGTGCCAAATTGTCAGAATGCACATCGCTTCCAAGGTTCTGGCAAAAGGTCTCTTTCGTGAAAACATGGCATGGTTGTTTGCTCCATGCCCAAGTTTTCCTTATTTTTGCTCTGCTAACCGAAAACAAACACATTCCAGTATATATGAAGACCTTATTTAACCGTGCTTGCTGCCTGTTTGTGGCCGCTTTTTCCCTTATCTTCGTTTCGCTCTCTGCGCAATACGAGCGTGGGGCGCTCTATCAAGTTTCGCCAATCGGCGCAGTGTCGCTCCTCACCCTATCGCCCCAGGGCGGCGTGTCGCTGCAAAAGGCTGCAGGCCAAAACGGCGGGCAATACTGGCAGATAGAAAACCTCAGTGGCAGCTATCGCATTGTCAATCCCTTTGCGCGTCTGGCCCTGCGTGTCGACGAGGGAGGAGGACTCGCCGTGGGCGAACTCAATGGCTCCGACGAGGCGCAGCTCTGGAAACTCGTTTCGTCTGCCAAGGGCTCACAGTTTGTGCCGGCCAACAGCCCCGACCTCGTGTTGGCCGTGAATCGTGGCTCAGAACTTGTCCTTGTCCGACAGGGCACCACCGCCGCAGGACATACCGTTCACTTTGCCGTGCGCAAGAGCGATGTGCTCGGTTTCGACGAGGCGCAGGCCTATCGCCTACGCCCCTATGGCGAGGCCGAATTAAGCCTTGGAAATGGCGACAGCGCCGAAAACAATGCTCGCATACGTGCCGAGAAAACCGATGTCAACAATCGGGGACAGTATTGGAGCATTGCCATGACCGGTCTGGGTCGCTATGCAATTGGTGGTGCCTTCTATTCTCAAAACTTCGACGATGGCGGCGATAATGCCTCCATAGACTATCTCCTTCAGTGGCCAGCCGAGCGCGGAGTGTGGCACAATGCGCAATTCCGCTTCGAACCCGCTCCCAAGTCGGGCTACTACCGCCTCGTCTCTGCCGGCCAAAAAGGCCGCGGCACTATGTATGCCCTTCGACAGGGCCAGATGAAGCTCGTGAGCTACGACAAGGCCGATCCTGCCTCGTGGTTTGCTTTTGAGCCTGTTGAAAAGCCCGTTTTCCAGCAAGAGGTGTGGGAAAACGAGGCCGTGTTTGCTGAGCACAAGGAGCCGCCCGTGGCCACCTATATGCCCTATCCCGACGAGGCATCCTTGGTGGCCGACAAGCCATTCTACGACCAGCCGTGGCTTTATCCGCAACGCAATTCTGCCTATCAGCTGCTCAACGGCACGTGGCGTTTCTTGCTGGCCTCGGAGCCCGCGCATCGTCCTACCGACTTTTGGCGTCCTGGCTTCGACGACTCAAAGTGGGACACCATTCCCGTGCCTTCAAACTGGGAAATGCTTGGCTACGACCGCCCCATCTATTGCAATGTGGAATATCCCCACAGCAACACTCCGCCCTTCATCAAGGCGCGCCCTGGTTTCAACGATGGTGGCAAAAACTACGGCATTAACCCCGTGGGCAGCTACGTGCGCCACTTCACCGTGGCCGATGACTGGCTCTCTCGCCGCACTTTTCTTCACTTCGACGGTATCTATTCGGCCGCCCTCGTGTGGCTCAACGGCCAGTACGTGGGCTATACCCAGGGAAGCAACAATGTGGCCGAATTCGATGTCAGTCCCTTCTTGCAGCGCGGCGACAACAGGCTTTGTGTCCAAGTTTTCAGGTGGAGCGACGGCAGCTATCTGGAGTGTCAGGACATGTTTCGCATGAGTGGCATCTTCCGTGATGTCTATGTCTATAATGTGCCCCTTGTCAGTGTGCGCGACCATGTCATCACCGCCGAACTCAACCCCTCGCTCACCGAAGCTGAACTCAATGTGCTCCTTCGCTTCGATAACCGCCAGCATGCTACTTTGACCAAGGATGTCAGCGTGGCCATCTTCAATGCCAAGGAACAAAAGTTAGGCGAGAAAACCATGACTTGCACCATGCTGCCTGGCGGGCTCACCGAAGCCAACTTCAACATGCGCGTGGGTAATATTAAACTATGGAGTGCCGAGTCGCCCAATCTCTATACCATTCGCGTGGTGCAGCGCAATGCCGACGGCAATGAGGAAATGGCCTTCGCCACCAAGTATGGATTCCGCGACATCAAACTTCAGGGCACTCAGGTGCTCGTCAACGGCAAAAAGGTATTCTTTAAGGGTGTGAACCGCCACGACACGTCGCCTCTTCACGGACGTGCCGTCACCATCGACGAAATGCTGCGCGACGTGGTGCTCATGAAGCAAAACAACATCAACACCATTCGCACCAGCCACTATCCCAATCAAAGCCGTATGTATGCCATGTTCGACTACTACGGGCTCTATGCCATGGACGAGGCCGATCTTGAAGACCATGCCAACCAGTCCATTTCCGACATGCCCAGCTGGGAACCCGCCTTCGTCGACCGCATAGAGCGCATGGTCGTGCGCGACCGCAACCACCCCAGCGTCATCTTCTGGAGCCTGGGCAACGAGGCCGGCGGCGGTCGCAATTTCGAAGCTTGTTATCGTAGCGCAAAATTGCTCGACCCCACGCGTCCCGTCCACTACGAAGGCACGCGCGACGGCACCGATATGGGTGGCCATCGCTTCAGCGACCTCTACAGCAAGATGTATCCGGGCATCAAGTGGCTCCAGAAAAACACCAGCAATCTCGACAAACCGCTCTTTGTATGTGAATATGCCCACGCCATGGGAAATGCCATTGGCAACCTGCGCGAAACGTGGAACATCATCGAGCAAAGCAATGCCACCATTGGCGGAGCCATTTGGGACTGGGTGGACCAAGCCATCTATGAGCCCCGCGAACTGAAGCAGGGCATTTATCGGCTCCACACAGGCTACGACTTCCCCGGCCCCCACCAAGGAAACTTCTGCAGCAACGGCATCCTCACAGCCGACCGAGCCGAAACGCCGAAGCTCAAGGAGGTGAAGGCTGTCCATCAGTATGCCAAGTTCAGCCTTCGGGGCATCGACGAAAAAATGGCCGTAGCCCGAGTGAGTGTGCGCAATGCCTACGACTTCACCTCGCTCGCCGATTTCGAACTGCGTGCCCAGCTGCTGATCGACGGACGTGCCGAAAAGCCTCACTTGCTCACGCTTCCCGACGTGAAACCTGGCGACAGCATTGAAGTTGCGATTCCCCTCTACAACAACCTTGCCTCGCTTCGCAAACGCGGCAAGGAAACCTATTTGCAACTCCACCTGCTTCGCCGCAGCGCCACTCGCTATGCCGCTTCCGGCCACGAAGAAGCGCAGGCCGAATTCTGCCTTGCCGAGCGTGCGCCACTGCCCAGCCTGCGTGCCAAGGGCGGAGCACTCGCGCAGACCACCGCGGGCAATACTTGCACCATCGAAGGCCGTCAGCTCAAGGCTATCTTTGACGGCGGCAGACTTAGGAGCCTTGTGCTCCATGGGCGCGAGATGCTTGGGGAGGGGAGTAATTTCGAGTTCGACAACTTCCGTTGGGTTGAAAACGACCGCGGTGTGAAGCAACTGGGTAGCAAAATGAATGACGAGGCCCAAGTCGAGGTGAGCCAACCCGAAAAGGGTAGGGTGGTAGTCCAGGTTCGCCGCGAGGGTGAACGTTGCGACGAAAGCCTTGTCTATACGTTTTATGCCCAGGGGGTGATGGACGTCGACGTTTCGTTGCAACCCAAGGCCGATGACCTGCGCCGTGCCGGCATCGTCGTCAGGGTCGATTCTGCTCTTCAGAACGTTGCCTACTATGCTCTGGGCCCGTGGGAGAACTATAACGACCGTTGCAATGGCGTCATGATGGGTCGCTACGCCACCACGGTTGACCAAATGCTCGTGCCCTACATGAAGCCGCAGTCGTGTGGTGGCCGCGAGAAGCTTCGTGAGTTGCTGCTCACCGATTCAGAGGGTCATGGACTCAAGGTGGAAACCCAGGGTCAGGTTAGTTTTTCGTCCCTGCGCTATGGCGATGAGCAACTGCTCAATGCCAACCATCAGTGGGAACTCCATAAGGAGCCGGCCGTCATTCTTCACTTCGATGCTGTCACTCGTGGTGTGGGCAATGCCAGCTGCGGAGCTGATGTGGACACCATGAAAAAATATCAGGTGCCCGTTTCCCGCCTTCAGTTCAAGTTGCGCTTCAGCGCAGTCAGATAAAAAAAACCGCCATTTGTGAAAGAACAACAAATGGCGGTTGCATCCGCTGCCCTTGCCGAGCGCTGGGCCGGGCGTGGCTACGAGTGAGGCCACACCCGGCTGCTTTGGAGCGAACTACTCAGCTCCGTCTTCGGCATGGAGCAGCCCAGTTCTTTTGTGCGTTGCTGTAGGCTAAACATTGCGTGCAGCAATGTTTCTTTCCGGCCATTATGAGGCCCTCGTGCTCAGAGCTCCTGTGGAAGCTCAAAGAGCCGGGTGCCGTTTGAGCCTTTTATGAGTATGAGGCAGCCTGTGGGCTTGTGGGCCAGCAGGTGTTGCTTCACGTCTTCGGCGTCCTTAAACAGTAGGGTAGCCACTCCAGGAGTCTTCTGCCCCTGGCGTGCCCGCTTCAGGGCACAGAAGGTTTCGGCCTGGGCAAAGGCCTGCCCCACGAGCCACACCTGCTCGCAGCCAAGGTTCGGCAGGCGCTCAATGATGCGGCAGTGTTCCTCAAGGGTGGCTTGCCCCAGTTCGCGCATTTCGCCGAGAATGGCCATCTTGTGTGGATGGTGAGTAGTCTCAAAGTTGTCGAGCGCGGCAGCCATGCTGGTGGGGTTGGCGTTATAGGCATCGACAATGAGGGTGTTGGCCTCGGTGCGTCTCAACTCAGAGCGGTTGTTGGTGGGGCGATATTGCTCGAGGGCAGCTGCTATCTGGCTGGCCGAAACACCGAAGTGCGAGCCCACGGCTGCGGCGGCAAGGGCATTGGTGGCGTTGTAGGCACCAATAAGGTGGGTCTCCACAGTGTGCCATTGACTTTCGCGGGTGCGAAAGCGCAGTTTCAGCATGGCGCTGCCGTCTGTGGCTTCGCCTTCCACGTCGTAGTCCTGTCCAGGCCGTCCATAGGTGATGTGCGGCAGGTCGTGAGCCATGCCCATGAGGTGTTCGTTGTCGGCATCGACAAAAATGAAGCCCTGGGGCTTGGTGCGCAAATAATCGTAGAGCTCGCCCTTGGTTTTCATCACGCCCTCAAACGAGCCGAAACCCTCAAGGTGAGCGCGCCCCACGTTGGTGATGAGTCCGCAGTCGGCATCCACAATCTGGGCCAGGGCCTTGATTTCGCCGGGGTGGTTGGCGCCCGTTTCTATGACGGCCACGTCGTGCGACGCATCGAGGCGCAGCAGTGTGAGCGGCACGCCAATGTGGTTGTTCAGGTTGCCCTGCGTGTAGAGCACGTTGTAGCGCTGGCTGAGCACGGCGGCGCAAAGTTCCTTGGTGGTAGTCTTTCCGTTGGTGCCCGTTATTTGCAAAATGGGAGTGCGCAGCTGACGGCGATGGTAGGCAGCGAGTTGTTGTAGGGTGGCGAGCACATCGTCGACGAGCAGCATGCGTGCGTCGCGTTGCGCCACCTCGGCATCGTCGACCACGGCATAGGCACAACCCGCCTCAAGGGCCTGGGCTGCAAAGTCGTTGCCGTTGAAATTGCTGCCGCGAAGGGCAAAAAACAAGGCGCTCGGCACAATTTGGCGCGTGTCGGTGACCACGGCACGATGCTCGCAGAATATGTCGTAGATGGTTTGTAGTGAAGTCATGGTGGTTAAGCGTTTTTATGACTGATAGTTTGCCGCAAATTTAAGCATAATGTGCGAAATGCGAAGCCCCAAGCCCGAAAAGAGTGGGCCGCGTCTTTCTCACAACCGCCGCGGGCGTAGAAACTATCGCCGCGATAGTTTCCACAACTGCCGCGATAGTTTAAAATATCTCGGCGCTCGTTTCTCAAAGGTTGGAGCAAGAAGTGGCCCAGGCGCCTGCTGTTTGTCCGAACAACGAGAAAATATGCGGCAAGTTGCTCTATCTTTCGGTTTTTTCACTATCTTCGCAGCACAAAATGCTTTGCCGCATGAATTTCACGCTCAATTGTCAGGGTCGTCTGCTCAGTCTGTCCACGCCTCGGGTGATGGGCATTCTCAACGCTACGCCCGATTCCTTCTATGCCGGCAGTCGTGTATTCACCGAGTCGGACCTTCGCAGCCGCGTGGCGCAGCTGCGCAGCGAAGGGGCCACCTTTGTCGACGTGGGAGCCTGCTCCACGCGCCCCGGCGGTGTTCTGGCCACAGAGGCTGAGGAAATGGAGCGCCTGCGATGGGCCTTGCCTATAGTCGTGAGCGAGTGGCCCGAGGCCATCGTGTCGGTCGACACGTTCAGGGCCGACGTGGCGCGCATGAGCGTGGAGGAATATGGTGTCGGCATGGTCAACGACGTCTCGGGCGGGCAGATGGATGCCGCCATGTTTGGCATGATGGCCAGTTTGCGCGTGCCCTATGTGCTCACCCACTCGCCTCGGTTGCCCCTGCCACCGACGGCCGAGAGTGGCGACGACGACGTGGTGCGTAGCGTGATGCTCTTTTTCGCGAGCCGCCTTTCCGAACTTCGCAGCCAGGGCGTGGCCGATGTGATTGTCGACCCCGGCTTCGGTTTCGGCAAGAACCTGCGACAGAACTACGAGCTCATGCACCACCTCGACTACATGGGCGAAACGGGCTGCCCCGTGCTGGTGGGAGTCTCGCGCAAGAGCATGCTTACCAAACTCCTCAAAATTAAGCCCGACGAGGCCCTCTCGGCCACTACGGCACTCCACGTCATGGCCCTCGAGCGCGGAGCCAGCATCTTGCGCGTGCACGACGCAGGAGCCGCCCGCGAAGCCATAGCCCTGTGGCAGGCCGTGAACCATCCCCAAGACATAGAATAACGCTAAGCATCTCCGCCAACCGAAGGCGGCAGATAGAAAAACCATAGACCCACATGTTTAGTTTCGGACTGACCGATATCATCGACATCCTGCTGGTGTCCTTCCTGCTCTACTACATCTACAGCCTGATGCGCGAAACGCGCTCGGCCAACGTGTTTTCGGGCATCATCATCTTCGTCATGGTGTGGCTGCTCGTCACCCACGTGTTCAACATGCGGCTGCTGGGCGGCATCATGGACCAGCTCATGAACATCGGTGTGCTGGCCATCGTCATCATCTTTCAAGAAGAAATCCGCAACTTCTTTTCCACCATCGGCAAACGCCGCTTCTTCAGTACTTTTTCGCGCATGTTTCGCCATGGCGACAAGCAGTCGCCCGGCAGCGAAGTCATCATGCCCATCGTCATGGCCTGTCTGAGCATGAGCAAGCAGAAGGTGGGAGCACTCATCGTCATAGAGCGCGGAGTGAGCCTGTCGGACGAAATAAAGACGGGCGAGGTCATCAACGCCAACGTGAACCAGCGCCTAATCGAAAACATATTTTTCAAGAACTCGCCCCTTCACGACGGCGCCCTCGTCATCTCTCATCGGCGCCTGCGCGCTGCCGGCTGCATACTGCCCGTGTCCCACTCGGCCGACATACCGAAATCCCTCGGCCTGCGCCATCGCTCGGCACTGGGAGTGACCGAAAAAAGCGACTGCCTGGCCATCATCGTGAGCGAAGAGACGGGCGGCATTTCAGTGGCCGAGAGCGGGCATTTCAAACTGCGACTCTCGAGCGACGAACTCGAAAGTTTCTTGCGCGAAAAGTGGTCTTGATAAAAATGGTTTGGCAGTTATAAAAATTATTCCTACATTTGCATCTGTAAATCACCCTTAAAAATGGCAAGAGGAAAACGATTGAAAAAAATACGTTTGCACCGCGAAGGTACAAACACACTCATACTTAGTTTCTTAGCACTCTTGGCGCTCAATGTGGCCACCTATTATGCCCTGAAGCCCAATGCCCCTTGGGCCTTCTACGCAGTGGCGGCAATCAGCGTGCTCGTATTTTTAATCATAGTCAACTTCTTTCGCTGTCCCATCCGTGTTTTCGACGACGAAACCGAAAACACGGTGGTGGCTCCGGCCGACGGAAAAGTGGTAGTGGTCGAAGAGGTCGACGAAAACGAATACTTTCACGACCGCCGGCTCATGATTTCCATCTTCATGTCGCTCACAAACGTCCATGCCAACTGGTTTCCCGTAGAGGGCGTAGTCAAGAACGTGAACCACCGCAACGGAAATTTCTATAAAGCCTGGCTGCCCAAGGCAAGCAACGAGAACGAACGCGCCGACGTGCTGATAGAAACCCCAGGCGGCCAGGAGGTGCTCGTGCGCCAGGTAGCGGGTGCCATGGCACGCCGCATCGTCACCTATGCCCGGCCCGACGACCACTGCTTCATCGACGAACATCTGGGCTTCATCAAGTTTGGTTCGCGCGTCGACCTCTTCCTGCCGCTCAACAGCGTAGTAAACGTAGAGTTTGGCCAAGCCACGGTGGGCAATCAAACCGTGGTGGCGCGCCTCAAGCCATAGACAAAAACCAGGCGAACACAGTCTTCGCAGAAAACCTTAGAACATCATGATTAAACACATTCCCAATGCCATTACGTGCTGCAACCTGCTCTGCGGAGCCGTAGCCGTGATACTTGCCACCAAGGGCGGACAAGCCGACATGGCACTTGCCTTCATTGTGCTTGGCGCCATTTTCGATTTCTTCGACGGCATGGTGGCCCGCCTCTTGGGTGTGTCGTCGCCCATAGGCAAGGAACTCGACTCACTGGCCGACGTAATAACCTTTGGGCTGGCCCCGAGCGTCATGGTCTATACTTTTGTGAAGGAGCTCGGCGCGGTGCCCCATTGGGTGGCAGTCAGTTCCCTCGTGATGGCGGCCTTCTCGGCGCTGCGCCTCGCCAAGTTCAACCTCGACACCCGCCAGCAAACCACCTTCCTGGGTTTGCCCACACCGGCAAACGCCTTGTTTTGGGCCAGCCTGCTCATGTCGCGCCCCGAGTGGACCGATAGCAAGACAATGGCCTATATAATATTAATAGGTGTGGCCTTGTCGTGCCTGCTGCTTGTTTCCGAAATTCCGATGTTTGCGCTCAAGTTCAAAAACTTTGGCCTTCAGGGCAACGGTGTGCGCTATGGCTTTTTGCTCGTGTCGGCAGCAATCTTGGTGTGGCTGCGCGTTGATGGCATCTGGCTTGTGGTGTTACTCTATGTGGTAGTTTCCGTAATTATGGCCCTCACAGCGAAGCGCCGACGCGGCAGCAGGTACTAAATGTGTTTCATTAGCTATTCTGATTGAGCCATGCAGTTACTCGGTTGCCTGTTTTCGGTAGTTTTTTTCGCCCTCTTTTTTGTAGTGGCCCTTGCCCTGGGAGTTTTTAACTGGGTGAGAAGCCTTTTTGGCACCCCGTTTTCCCCCGAAGGCATGCCCGGCGCCGAAGCTGAAGGCCCGAGCATGAAACCCGGAGCGCCTGCAGAGCCGCATTTCGACAAGTCGAAAGGAAAATATGTGGACTTTGAAGAAGTGACCGACTGAAAAAGCATAATAAAAGCCGCGGCACGTTTGCCTATCGGCTTTTTTTTATATCTTCGCGCTGTTATGAAGTATTCTTTTGTCATTCCTGTCTACAATCGTCCCGACGAAGTCGACGAGCTCCTTGCAAGTCTTTGCACGCAGCGCTTTACCGATTTCGACGTCGTGGTTGTGGAAGACGGAAGCAGTGTGCCCTGTGCCGACGTGGTGGCACGCTATGCCGACAAACTCGCCATCCGTTATTTCACGAAGGCCAACAGTGGTCCGGGCCAGACGCGCAATTATGGCGTGGAGCGTTCCGCGGCCGACTATGTGCTCATTCTCGACAGCGACGTGGTGGTGCCCGAAGGCTATCTGCTCGAAGTGGAGCGCGAACTAAGCGCTTCGCCATGCGATGCCTTTGGCGGCCCCGACAGGGCCCATCCCTCGTTCAGCCCCATGCAGAAGGCGATTAACTATGCCATGACCTCGTTTTTCACCACGGGCGGCATACGCGGCGGAAAGCGCAAGATGGACAAATTCTATCCGCGTTCGTTCAATATGGGTGTGCGTCGCGAAGTCTATAATGCGCTTGGCGGCTTTTCGAAGATGCGGTTTGGCGAAGACATCGACTTCAGTACACGCATTTTCAAGGGCGGCTATTCGTGCAGGCTCTTTCCCGAGGCGTGGGTGTGGCACAAGCGAAGGGCCAACCTGCGCCAGTTTTTCAAGCAGGTGCACAATTCAGGCATCGCGCGCATCAATCTGACGAAGCGCCATCCCGGAACTTTGAAACTGGTGCACCTTCTGCCCGCCGTCTTCACCGTGGGCTGTGTCCTGTTGCTCGTTTTGGGATTTTTCTGCCCCTGGTTCTGGCTTCCGCTGGCGCTCTTTGCCGCGTTAATCTTTGCCGACGCCTCGCTGCGCGAGGGCAGTGTAGCAGTAGGTGTGCGGGCTGTAGCCGCTTCGTTTGTGCAGCTGTTGGGCTACGGCACGGGCTTTTTGCGTGCCTGGTGGCAGCGCATGGTGAGAGGGCGCGATGAGTTTGAGGCCTTCAAAAAGAATTTCTACAAATGAGCGCCGAAAAACTCAGCATCACACAGTGGAACGAAGCCGACCGCCCGCGCGAGAAACTCATGGCTCAGGGGCCTCAGGCACTCTCGTCGGCCGAGCTGCTGGCCATACTCATAGGAAGCGGCAGCCCCAGCGAAAGCGCCGTGGACCTGACGCGGCGCTTGCTGAGCGACTGCCGCGAAAGCCTGAAGAGGCTGGGGCGCATGACAGTGGCCGAGCTCTGCCAGTATAAAGGCATCGGGCAGGCCAAGGCCGTGACGATTATGGCAGCATGCGAGTTCGGAAGGCGCAGAGCCTCAGAGATGGACTCGCAGAAGCCCCAGATAGCCTCGTCGGCCGACATCTTTCAGTTCTACATAGAGCGCATGCAAGACCTTCCCATTGAGGAATTCCATGTCATGTTGCTCACGCAAAACCTGAGGTTCATCGACTCGAAACTCGTCAGCCGCGGCGGCATTTCGAGCACGGCGGTCGATGTGCGCGTGTTGCTCAAAGAGGCTCTTCTTGCCGGGGCCACGTGCATAGCCCTCTGCCATAATCATCCCGGCGGCGGTCTCAGGCCGAGCCTCGAGGACGATAAACTCACGCAGCGCATCAAGCAGGCGGCCGAACTGCTCAACATCAGAGTCATCGACCACCTTATCATTTCTGAAGGCCGTTTCTATAGTTATGCAGACGAAGGAAAGCTGTAGGACCGGGCCAGGAAGAAAAAAAGTTGAGCCAACAGGAAAAAGAGTTGAGCCAACAGTTTCAAGAAGCTCCTAAGAATAATTTTCCACATAGTATAACCGAATGACAACAGCCGAAAAAGAAAAGTTAGAGGAACGCATCGTCGAGGTGCTCAAAACGGTGTTCGACCCCGAAATCCCTGTCGACGTCTACAACCTTGGCCTCATCTACAAGATTGACCTGCGCGACGACGCCAGCCTCGAGGTGGACATGACCATGACGGCGCCCAACTGTCCGGCAGCCGACTTCATCATGGAGGACGTGCGACTCAAGCTCGAGGGAATCGAAGGCATCGAGAGCGTAAAAGTCAACCTCGTGTTCGAACCCGAATGGCATAAAGACATGATGAGCGAAGAAGCCAAACTCGACCTTGGCTTCATGTAGCCGACGGCCGCATACGAAACAAGCAACGCCAAACATACAAAACGACAAAGGCATGAAGAACATATATTTCCTTTCGGATGCCCACCTGGGTTGCCGCGCGCTGAAGCATCGGCGCATGCAGGAACGCAGGCTCGTCAACTTTCTCGACAACATCAAGCGCAGTGCCGCCGCCGTCTATATGCTCGGCGACATGTTCGACTTCTGGTTCGAATACAAGAACGTGGTGCCAAAAGGCTTTACGCGCTTCCTCGGAAAAATCAGCGAGCTCACCGACAGCGGTGTTGAGGTGCATTATTTTACCGGCAACCACGACATGTGGATGCACGACTATCTGGAGCGCGAGTGCGGAGTCGTGATGCACCGCAAGGATTCCGTAGTGGAACTCTACGGCAAGGTGTTCTATCTGGCCCACGGCGACGGACTCGGTTCGCGCGACCGCCGCTTCCTTTTTCTCAGAAGCATGTTCCACAACCCCGTCTGTCAGCGCCTTTTTGCGGCCTTGCATCCGCGATGGGGCGTAGACTTCGGGCTGAATTGGGCCAAACACAGCCGCATGAAGCATGAACCGGCCGAACCCGACTATTTCGGTGAAGACAAGGAAGACCTCGTGGTCTATGCCAAGGGCTACCTCGAAACCCATCCCGACGTGAACTATTTCATCTTCGGCCACCGCCACATAGAACTCGACCTTGAACTGCCTCACGAGGCACGCATGCTCGTTCTGGGCGATTGGGTGAGGCTTTTCACCTATGCCGTCTTCGACGGAGAGCACCTGTTCATGGAAAGATACATCGAAGGCGAAACGCAACCCTAAGGCATTCGCCTCATTAAACCCTATATTTTCAAACATTCCTATGACCGACATTTTTCTCAACGTGCAGCGCGTCAGCAAACGCTTTGCCGAGCATACGGCGCTCGACGAAGTGAGCATAGCCGTGCCGCGCGGCCGCATCTTTGGCCTGCTGGGCCCCAACGGAGCCGGCAAGACCACCCTCATACGCATTATCAATCGCATCACGGCCCCCGATAGCGGCACTGTGAGCTTCGACGGGCGCGAGTTTATGCCCGACGATGTGCAGCGCATAGGCTATCTGCCCGAGGAGCGAGGACTCTACAAAAAAATGAAAGTGGGCGAGCAAGCCATCTACCTGGCCCAGCTCAAAGGACTCTCGCGATCCGAAGCCGAAAAGCGCCTGCGAGCCTGGTTCGAAAAGTTCGAAATCCTGCCATGGTGGAACAAAAAACTCGAAGAGTTGTCGAAAGGAATGCAACAAAAGGTGCAATTCATCATCACCGTGCTCCACGCTCCTCAACTCCTTATCTTCGATGAGCCCTTCAGCGGCTTCGACCCCGTGAATGCCGAGAGGCTGAAGCGAGAAATACTGGAGTTGCGCGACAAAGGGCACACCGTGATTTTCTCGACCCACAATATGGCCTCGGTCGAGGAGGTGTGCGACGAGATAGCCCTCATCAATCATGGCCGTGTCGTATTGAGCGGAGACGTTTCGGAGGTAAAGGACCGCTTCCGTACGGGAGTGTACGAACTGGTGTGCACCTCGTCGGCAATAGAAAGCACACCCGAAAAATTCGAAGTGATAGCGCGCGAAGAGCGTGGCCACCTGTGGCGCTACCTGTTGCATAAATTCGATGCAATGAGCAACTCCGAACTCATTGCCATGCTCGCCCGTAACAACGAAATCAGAACCTTCAACGAGCAGATGCCCACAATGAACGAAATCTTCATACGTACGGTAGAAGCCAACAACGCCACCCTAAACCAGTAACGACATTATGAAAAAAACATTGATTATCATACGCCGTGAGTTCCTGAACCGCGTCAGCAAAAAGTCGTTCATCATTCTCACCGTGCTCATGCCGTTCATCATGGCGGCCCTCATCTTCGTGCCCCTGCTTCTGTCGCAAATTAAGGACGACAACCAAAAGCAAGTAGTCGTAATCGACAAAACTGGCGAGTACATGCCGCTCTTCAAGTCCGACAAATACTACGCCTTCGTGGAGGACACCGACATTAGGCCCGAATATAAAACATCAGATTCGCCAGTCGAAGCCGTGGTCTGCATCACCGGAAATCTTGTAGAAAACCCGCGCGCCGTAACCATATACTCCCATAGCGAGGTGAAGCAGGAACTGCTCTCGCTGGTGGAACGTACGCTCAACGATGCCGTGCGCAGCCAGAAGCTTCGGGCCTACAATGTGCCAGAGCTCGACAAAATTATTTCCGACGTGCAGAAGGAGTTCAGCATATCGACTGTGAAGTGGGATAAAGAAGGCGGCGAAACGTCGTCGAATACGGGCATAGCCATTGCGGCCGGCTTCATCTTCACCTTCCTAATCTATGGTTTCGTGATGGCCTACGGCGGCATGGTGATGTCGAGCGTGGTTGAAGAGAAAGCCAACCGCATCGTAGAACTCATGGTGTCGTCTGTGAAACCCTTCCAGCTGATGATGGGAAAAATCGTTGGCATAGCCCTCGTGGGCTTTGCGCAATTGCTCATTTGGGGCATCATGCTCACGGCTATCCTTGCCGTGTGTGGCCTTGTCTTTGGCGTGAACATTATGCAAGGGGCCGAAATGAATGTGGCTGGCGCGGCAGCCATGCAGCAACCCATGCCCGAGCTCTCAGAGTCGCAGGAAATCGTTACGGCATTGGCCAATCTGCCCTATGGCGAGTTGTGCCTCATGTTCGTGCTCTATTTCGTGGGCGGCTACCTGCTCTATGCCTCGTTTTTTGCCGCGGTGGGAGCCAGTGTCAACGAGCAAGAAGACAGCTCTCAGTTCATGATGCCCGTGGTGATGCTTATGGTCTTTGGCCTTTACGCTGCCATGTATAGCATCGAGAATACTAATGGGCCGCTCGCCTTCTGGGCCTCAATGTTCCCCCTCACTTCGCCCATTGTCATGATGATACGCATACCTTTCAACGTTCCGCTTTGGGAGGAGCTGCTCTCGCTGGCCATACTCTACGGAACCGCCATTTTGTTCGTATGGGTCAGCGCCAAAATATACCGTGTGGGAATTCTGATGTACGGCAAGAAACCGAGTATTAAGGAAATGATTAAATGGATGCGCTACCAATGAGCAATCAAGACCTTCGGCAGCGCGACGAAGCCTTTATGCGCAAAGCCCTGGAGCAGGCTCGCGAGGCCTACGACAAAGATGAAGTGCCCGTGGGAGCCGTCGTGGTGTGTGGCGACCGCATCATAGCGCGTGCGCATAACCTCACCGAATTGCTCAACGACGTGACGGCCCATGCCGAAATGCAGGCCGTGACTGCGGCTGCCGATTCGCTGGGCGGCAAATACCTCGACGTGTGCACGCTCTACGTCACCGTGGAGCCTTGCACCATGTGTGCCGGTGCGCTGGGCTGGGCCCAGTTGGGACGGCTCGTCTATGGCGCGCCCGACCCCAAGCGCGGATTTTCTACCTTTGCTCCGCAGGCGCTCCATCCCAAGACCGAGGTGCTCGGAGGCGTGCTCGAGGAGGAATGTGGCGCGCTGATGAGCGAATTCTTCAAGCGCAAGCGATAGCGGAGGGCAACCAATGAAAACTGCAAGGCGGCGCTTTGGAGACTGGGGCGAGCAAGTGGCGGCAGAATACCTTGTGCGCCACGATTATGCGCTGTTGGCGCGAAACTGGACCGTGGGCCATCTCGAAATCGACCTCATTGCCGAATGGTTTGGCGAGCTGATTTTCGTAGAAGTAAAGACCCGCCGCTCTGAAGCCTTTGAGCGCGCCGTCGATGCCGTTGACGCCGAGAAGCAGCGAAATATCATTGAGGCTGCCGCCGCTTATCGCATGGAGAGGGGCCTCACCGAAATGCCCTATCGCTTTGACATCATAACCGTGGTGGGCGATGAAAATAATTACAGCGTGGAACACTTGAAACGTGCCTATGAATACCGGAACCGCCACTGAGGTAGGCCATCGCATGGTTCACGTGCATGTGGCCGAGACCGACAGCACGATGCAGCATGTGCGGCTTGTGGCAACTCAGTGGCCCGACAGAGAATTTGTGCTCCTCTCGGCCGATTTCCAGACGGCTGGCCGTGGGCAGCGCGGCAACCACTGGGAGTCGGAGCGCGGCAGCAATCTGCTTTTCAGCCTGCTCTTCCATCCTCGTTTCCTCGCTCCTTGCCGCCAGTTCGCCTTGAGCGAAATCTGTGCGCTCGCCGTGTGCGAAACTCTCAGAAATGCGTTCTGCGAAGTCGAAGGGAGGGGTGCAGGCGAAGCCGATTTCTCCGTGAAATGGCCCAACGACATCTATTATGGTGACCATAAGATTTGCGGCATGCTCATTGAGCACAACGTAGTGGGTGGCCAGCTCGACACGACCGTGGCCGGTGTGGGCATCAACGTCAATCAGCAGCGTTTTGAGAGCGATGCGCCTAATCCCATCTCTCTGGCTCAAATCTTGGGTAGCCCGGTTTCGACCGACAGGCTCTGCCGAGAGTTTTGCGTCTGTTTCCTCCGGCTCTACGACCGCTTGCAACAAGGCGCCGCGCCCGATGTCCATGCCGAATACCTTGCCCATCTGTATTGGCGCGACGGTTGGCACCCTTACCGCGATGCCCGTGGATTTTTCGAGGCACGGGTGGCCCGTGTTTCGCCCGATGGCATGCTCACCCTGTGCCTGCGCGATGACAGCGAGCGCACCTATGCGTTCAAGGAAGTGAGCCATGTACTCGGAGCCCCTTCAAAAATATAACCAACAGCCTTTTGGTAAAATATGACTGAAACTCTTCAAAAAGCCAATGGCACGTGGCGCGACCGCGTCATGCACCGCGACATTCTTCGCATTGCCGTGCCCAGCATCGTGTCGAACGTCACGGTGCCGCTCCTCGGACTGGTAGATGTAACCATCACGGGCCACATGGGAGCAGCCGCCTACATAGGCGCCATAGCCGTGGGCGGCATGATTTTCAACATGATGTATTGGCTCTGCGGCTTCTTGCGGATGAGCACCGGCGGCTTTGCCTCGCAAGCCTATGGCGCAGGGCTTGCCGACGAGTCGCGGCGAGTGTTGCTGCGAGCTCTGCAAGTGGCGCTCGGCCTTGGCCTCCTGTTCATAGTCTTTCAAATTCCCATACGCTCGCTGGCGCTCTTCATCATGTCGCCTTCGCCCATGGTCGAAAGCTACGTGCTTCAATACTTTGCCGTGCTCGTGTGGGGTGCACCTGCGGTGCTGGCCACCTTTGTGTTCAACGGGTGGTTTCTTGGCATGCAAAATGCGCGTGTCCCCATGATTGTGGCCATTACCCAAAACGTGGTAAACATTCTGCTGAGCCTGCTCTTTGTGGTGGGCCTCGGCATGAAAGTCGAAGGCGTGGCCCTTGGCACACTCATTGCGCAATACGTGGGCGTGGTGCTCAGTGTGGCCTTCTGTGTGCGACTTTACGGCGCGCCCTGGCAGCATATGGACTTTCGCAGCCTATGGAAGGACAATGCACTGGCGCGTTTCTTTTCGGCTAATTCCGACATTTTTCTGCGCACGCTCTTCATGGTGGCAGTGCAGGTGTGGTTCACGTCGAGAGGTGCCCATCAGGGCGACACCATCCTTGCAGTCAATGCCCTGCTGATGCAACTCTTCTTGCTCTTCTCCTATTTCATGGATGGTTTTGCCTATGCCGGAGAGGCCCTGGCGGGGCGTTTTGCCGGAGGGCGCGACTTCACGTCGCTTCGGCGCCTCACACTCTGCCTCTTTGTTTGGGGAGTGGCTCTCACAGCCCTTTTCATGCTCGTCTATTGGCTGGGCGGTGCGCCCTTCTTGTCGCTGCTCACCGATAATGCTACAGTCGTAGAGGCTGCCGAGCCATATCTGCTCTTTGCCGTGCTCATTCCAGCCTGTGGCTGTGCAGCCTTCCTCTTCGACGGCCTTTTTGTGGGCCTCATCGCCACGCGCCAAATGCTGGTGGCCGTCTTGCTGGCTGCCATAGTCTACTTTGCCCTGTGTGCAGCCCTCATGCCCGTGATGGGCAACGCCGGATTGTGGCTTTCCCTGCTTGCCTTCCTTTCTGTGCGCGGACTGGTTCAGGCCGTGCTCTATCCCCGCATTTTGCGCCAGCTGGCTGAATAGCCGAGATGCTTGTCTTGGAAAACGGCAGGCCTGCTGCATAAAAATATCTCCGAGCTAATTCAAATTAGCTCGGAGATATTTTTTACGATCGCGGCAGTTGTTGAAACAGTCGGCCCGATAGTTTTTCGGATTGGCTCAGTGGGCGCCTACTGTCTTTTCATGGCGTTTCTCGAGTATGGCATTATACGTTTTGGCACGGGCTCGGAGAATGCGCACGCGGAAGCTGATGCAACAGGTGATGAAATAGAAGGCCGTGAGCAGCCACAGCGCATCCCATTCCTTGCGCACGGAGAGAAGGTCGGCCCCCATCGTGTTGATGCGCACGAATCCGTTTATGCCGAAGGTGGAGGGGAATATGTAGCTGAGCATTTTCCAGAATTTGGGCACCACGGCGCTGGGCCATGATATGCCGCTGATGAAGAGCAGGATGAGGCTGGTGAAGACAAGGATGAGGATCACGTTTTCGCGCTCGCGGATGAGGGCGCTCAGCGTCATGGCAAAAAACACTACACTCAGCAGGAACGGCAGTAGGAAGAATGCCAGTGTGAGCGGATTGCCAATCTGCGGCAAGGCGAACACGCGAGGGATGATGCCCAGGCAATAGACACTCTGCACCACGTAGATGGTCAGATAGACAAAGGCTTTGCCAAAGACGATGCGCAGGAGCCCGTTGTGGTGGTGCTCTACGGGAATGAGTTCGCGCAGCGTGTTTTTTTCGCGCGTCGTTCCGGCCAGCAACCCCACGCCCAGCAGCAGTGATTGCTGCAGAATGAGAATGAGCACGGCCGGCAATATGAACGAGGCCATGCCTGTCTGTGGGTTATAGATGCTCACGGTTTCGTAGGCAATGGGCTGCTGCGTCATCTTGTCCTGCTCGGCCGTAAAGTTTCCGGCACGTTCGGCTTTGATGTGCGCGTTCATGGTGAGCGAAACGTCGGTGTTGGCTGTCAGAATGGCTTTGTAGTAGAGCAGACCGCTCATGTCGCAAAAGATGTGGACGCGACTCTGGCGATGGGCCACAATGTCGTTTTTGAAACCTGAGGGCACAAAAATGATGCCGTAGGCTTCGCGGCGTCTCACGAGCTCCTTAGCCTCCTCCATGTTGGCACAAACCGACACAATGCGGACATCGCGCGTGGCATCGACTTTTCTCAAATACTCGCGGCTGAGGTTGGTGCGGCTGTCGTCGACCACGGCCACCGGAACTTGCTTAATAGTTTCGGTAGTGTAGATAAGACTATAAAGAACGGGGTAGAAGAGGGGAAGAAATATGAAGAATAGCAACGCACCTTCGTCGCGAAAAACCCTACGCGCCTCGCGGCCCACAATGAAGAGCCAGTCTTGAAAACTTTCGCGCCAATATTTCCTGTAGAATTGGTTGAGCATAGCTTTGAATGACTAAGTTAGGGAACGTAGGTGTAGTTTAGCAACGAATACTTAAGCCGCCCAAGGAAAAAGTGTGGCACCAGCGAGAAGAGCAGCAGCGCCAATACGTTTGTCCAGGCATATTGGAGCGGAAATCCGTTGAGTGCGCAATTCACGTAGAGCAGGAAGTAATGGCGCAGGGGGAATAAAACACTCAGCCCCTGCACGGCGGGGTGCATGGCCAGCACGGGATAGGACATGCCGCTCATGCTGAATCCCAGCACTCCCCACAATGCGCATACGCTCATGCTCATGCGCAGCGAGGGCAGTATGGCAAAAAGCAACACTCCCAACCCCTGACTGGCAACAACCAGAAGCGTCATGTTGAGCAGCATGACTGGAATGCCGCAGTGGCAGGGAAACTGCAGGTAGCCGTAGAGCAGGAAAACGTAGAGCGCACCCATGAGCCAGAATATGACGAACTGCGGCACGAGTTTCACCAGCAGCGCCCTTCTTATGCTTCCGCCGGCCATCGTGAGCCACTCGTGCGCCTCGCCATCCTTGATTTCGGTGCCGATGCCATAGGCTGTGAGCATCGAAATCAGGAGTATGAGCATGCCTGGCAGCAGGGTGTTGTTCAGATACACACTATAGTTAAGCCACGGGTTGTTGATGGCATGCGTCTCCACGACGATGGGTTGCAAGAAAGCCATCGCCTGGCGCTCGCCTGCCCCTTTGGCATAGAGCACCTTGCGCGCTGCAGCGCCCGAGGCCAGTTCCGACATCATTCGCATGTCGCGATAGGTGAGCGAGCCGGCTATGAGATACGCATAGTTGATGTAGCACGAAATTGTGGGCTGTTCCTGCCGGTTAGCCTTGTGGGTGGTGCCGCGGGGAATGTAGAAAAAGGCATATATCTCGCCACGCTGCATGGCGCGGCGGGCGTCGGTGATGTTGGCAAAGCGTTGTGTGATGTGCGATTGCTGCATGGCATCGAGATTGCGCGCAATGCTTCGCGAAGTCGTGGTGTTGTCGAGGTCTACGAGCCCGATGGGCAAATCTTGGGGCAGTCCCGTTTTCATCAGTGTGACGAAAAAAGCGTAGCACACCAAGGGCGCAAATACCATGACAAACCAATAGACCGGGCGCTCCGCCATGCGAATAAATTCGCGGCGGAAAAGGCGCGCCGTCATGATGGCCTGGCGCACACTCTTGCCCACGATGCCCGTGCCACGATAGAATTGCACGCGCAAATAGCGCAGAAGTTTTGACTCAAACAACATATGTTTTGCTGACAACCGGTTACCTTTTATTCTTTTTGCGGACTTCGCTGAATCATTCGCCTCTCTTTATTTGAGCAGAACCGACATTCCAGCTCTTAGGCCCTCAATCTTGTCGGCGGGCCGCGCGCGCACTTCGAATGTCTTCATGTCATATTGTCCGGTCGTTTTGGTGGCCTTCCAGGCTGCGTAGGTGCCAAGGTCTTTCGAGTAGTAGACAATGAATTTATGGGGTTTGTCGTCTACAGCGGGCACGCTGGCTTCGATTATCTGGTTCATGGCAAATTTTTGCAGGTGGTCTTCGCGCACATTGAAGGTCACCCATATGTCGTTTGTCTCTGCAATGCTCATGATGGGCGCGCCGGTTCCTACGAGTTCCCCAACTTCGGGATACACATCGGTCACCTCTCCGTCTTTTTGGGCCACGAGCACCGTTTCGCGCACGTAGGCATTCACTTCGCGCACGGCACCTCGGGCTTGCTCCACAAGTGCGCGTGCGGCCGACTTGTCTTCGGTTTGTGCTCCGTTCTTGGCCATGTCATATTGCGACTGGGCTGCGCGTTCGGTGGCTATGGCGGCATCGCGCTGGGCCGTCACTTCGTCGAGTTTCTGGGCTGTTACGACGCCTTGCTCAAACAGGTTTTTAATGCGGGTATACGATTTTTCTGCAATCTCCACTCCGGCTTTCGCCTTTTGCCACATTTCGTAGGCTCCCCTGATCTGTTCCTCGCGGGCGCCTTTTTCGGCCTTGCTCTCTTGGGCTTGTGCGGCGGCCTGCACGGCGCGGGCCTGCTGAAGTTTGGCATCGACCTCAGGGGCTTCGAGCAGTGCCAGCGTGTCGCCGGCATGCACATAGTCGCCTGCTTTTACGCGAATTTCCATGATGCGCGAAGGCACTTTGCTCGACACTCGGTATTCCGTGACTTCGGCTTGGCCTTGAATAATCTCGGTTTGTTCGCGAAAGGCAAAGTAGCTGCCGCCTGCCACAAGCAGCACTACGGCTACCACAATAAGGATGGGAATGAGCAGGTTGGGCTTTTTTTCGAGTTGGTTGGACATATTTTTATGAGTTTTTTATGTTTGTCGTTTGGCGATTGGCTTTTCTATTGTTGCGGGGTATGTTATCTGAGCAGGCCCAGCGCTTTTTGGTAGAGGCTTTGGCAGAGGCGCAGGTCAACCTGAGCGTCAACGTAGTCGCTCTGAGCCTGCATCCACGCTGTTTGGGCAGCAAGGGCGTCGCTTGTTGTAATTACGCCTTCGCGGAAGCCTACGTTGGCTATGCGCAGGTTTTCTTCGGCCTTTTCCAGGTTTTTCTGGCTGTAGTGAAGCTTTTTGTTGGCTTGGTTGAGCTGCAGGGCTGTCTGGTTCACTTGCAGCGAGATTTTTTCGCCGGCTTCTTCGAGCCTGAGTTGCTGCATGCGGGTTTCGGCACGGGCGGCATTGAGCTTATAGCGTGTTTCGCCCCAGTTCCATACGGGCAGAGAGAGTGTGACGCCCACGGCCCAGTCGCCCTTGAGTTTATTGGAAAAGCCGTTGTACAGGTTTGGCGTGGTGAAGCCGTATCCGCCAACGAGGGCCACCTGTGGCAGATAGGCTGCGCGCTCTATTTTTTCTTTTTCCTTGTAGATGTTGATGGCTGTCTGCAGCTGTGCGAGTTCGGGGCGGTTTCTCAGCGCTGTTATTGTGTCGGGTGTGACGGGGGCTGTGCCGCTGGTGATGGTGGTTGCCGTTTCGTCGGCCAGGGTGATGTCGCTGCTGAGCGGCAGGTTGCACAGTTGGCAGAGCAACATGCGCGAGAGTTGCAGTCCGTCGTCGATTTTGGTGAGCGTCATTTCGGCTTCGTTCACCTTGACGTTGACGGTGAGTTCGTTGGCATGGGTGGCCACGCCTTCGGCTACCATGGCCTTGGTGTCGCTGAGCATGTTTTGCAGCATTTCGAGGTATTGCTTTGCCAGGCGTTGCTTTCCGGCAAGCGAGATGACTTGCCAGTAGGCCTGATCCACGCTCAATATGGTTTCTTGCTGGGTGGCGCTGAGCTGCAGTCCGGCCAGTTCTTTGCTATATTGGGTGATGCGGTCGTAGGCTCTGATTTTGCCGCCCATGTAGAGGGGCTGTGTGAGCATGAGTGCGGCTCCGCCAATGTTGCGCGTGTCGGTTTCGAAGGCTTTGGCCACACTTGTGCCTGCGCTGTTGAGGGCTTGCACGGCGGCTGGGGCATATTGTGCTGCGCCATTGAGGAGTTGTGCCAGTTCAGGGTGTTGCGCCAGAATGGGCTGCGCCTGTTGCATGAACTGCATGGCCAACGGGGTGAGGGTCGTGCCCAGGTTGGTTCCCAGGTTGCGCAGTGCGCTTTTCTGCTCGTCGCTCAAGATTGAAATTTCGCGCCCTGTGCGCACGTAGCCTGCCCTGAGAGAAATTTTGGGCAGGTAGTTGGTGCGGGCAGCTTGCTGTTCGTTTTCGGCTTTGACCATTTTTTGGCGGCTCATGGCTATCTCTTTGTTGCCGGTGAGCGCCAGCTGTCTGCACTCATCGAGTGTGAGTGTGCGTTGTGCCCATAGCGTGGATGCGGTTACGCTCAGGAGTGTGGCCAGTAGTATTTTTTTCATGCTGTCTCTTTCTTTTTCTTTTCGACAAAGCTATTGGTTTTCTCGTGTTCGTGCAAGAAAAAAAGAAAATATGGACAAAACTTCCGAAATACTGCTTTGCATTTCGTTTGGTTTTGACGTGTGAAGTTCTCAAAAGGCGTTTGTGGCTGCTATTGTCGCGGCGCTATGGATGTACGAGGGTTCCGATGGGTTCGCCTGCCATGACGCGTTTGAGGTTTCCCACGATGTCCATGTTGAAGACGTAGATGGGCAGGTTGTTTTCCTTACACATGGCTGTGGCCGTGATGTCCATGACGCGCAGGCCTCGGCTGAGCACTTCGTCGTAGCTTATGTCGCTGAATTTTGTGGCAGTGGGGTCTTTTTCGGGGTCAGCTGTGTAGACGCCGTCCACGCGTGTGCCTTTGAGCATGACGTCGGCTTCGATTTCAATGCCTCTGAGCGACGAGCCCGTGTCGGTGGTGAAGTAGGGCTGGCTGGTGCCGCAACTCATGATGGCCACTTCGCCGCTCTCCATGGCTTCGATGGCTCGCCACTTGGTGTAGAATTCGCCGATGGGCTCCATGCGAATGGCGGTGAGCACGCGGCTCTTCACACCGATGGCGCCCAGCGCGCTGCTCAGGGCGAGCGAGTTGATGACGGTGGCGCACATGCCCATTTGGTCGCCCTTCACGCGGTCGAATCCTTTGCCGGCTCCGCTCAGGCCGCGAAAAATGTTTCCGCCGCCAATGACGATGCCTATTTCTACGCCCATATTGAGCACTTCCTTGATTTGCGTGGCATATTCGTTCAGGCGCTTCACGTCGATGCCGTAGCCCTGTTCGCCTTGCAGGCTCTCGCCGCTGAGCTTGAGCAATATTCTCTTGAATCGTGGCATAGTTGAAAATCTTATAGTGTGAAAAAAATGTCGGTTTTGGCAGGAGAAACACTCGCGATGCCCTAATTGCGGCAAATATAGGCATATATTTTTAAATAGTGTGCACTGGCGCAAAAACAATCGAGCCGATAGTTAAAAATAGCGCGGCGATAGTTCAAATTGTCTCCGAGATATTTTAAAATAGTCTGCCGTTTGTTTGAAGGCTGCGGCCCCTGTGGAGCATGATGTCGGTGGGCAGAGAAAAGAAATCTGCTTTTTTTCTTTCGTTAGCGCGGGGTTTGATTTAATTTTGCACGACGAATCAAAAAAACTCAATTTTATATGACACTTATCGAAGAAATTGTGGCTCGTGCCCAGTCACAGAAGCAACGCATTGTGTTGCCCGAGGGCACCGAAGAGCGCACCCTTCGGGCTGCCGACCGCGTGTTGGCCGACGGAGTGGCCGAACTTATTCTGATTGGCAATCCTTCCGAAATCGAGGCCCTGGCCCAAAAGCACGGTCTCAAACACATTGGCAAGGCTACCATACTCGACCCTGAGAACTATGCCAAGCACGAGGAATATTCTCAGTTACTTTGCGAATTGCGCAAGAAGAAAGGTATGACTATCGAGGAGGCTCGCCTTCTGGCTCGCGACCCCCTCTACATTGGCTGCCTCATCATCAAGAGCGGCGAGGCCGACGGCCAGCTGGCTGGTGCTCGCAACACCACGGGCAACGTGCTTCGTCCCGCCCTGCAAATCATCAAGACGGCGCCAGGCATCTCGTGTGTGAGCGGTGCCATGCTGCTGATTACCGAAGCCAAGGAATTTGGCGAAAACGGTGTGGTAGTGATGGGCGACGTGGCTGTTCTTCCCGTTCCCGACGCCGAGCAACTGGCCACCATAGCTGTTTCTACGGCGCGCACGGCCAAGGCTATTACGGGCATGGAGCCTCGCGTGGCCATGCTCAGTTTCTCGACTAAGGGAAGTGCCAAGCATGAGGTGGTGGACAAGGTGGTGGAAGCCACACGCCTGGCTCGCGAAATGGACCCCGCCCTTCAGCTCGACGGAGAACTGCAGGCCGATGCAGCCCTCGTGCCCAGTGTGGGCGAGAGCAAGGCCCCGGGTTCCACAGTGGCCGGACATGCCAACGTGCTCGTGGCTCCGAGCCTCGAAGTGGGCAACATAGGCTACAAGCTCGTGCAGCGCCTGGGCCATGCCACGGCTATAGGCCCCATTCTCCAGGGCATAGCACGCCCTGTGAACGACCTGAGCCGCGGTTGCTCGGTCGACGATGTTTACATGATGGTGGCCATCACCGCCAATCAGGCAATAGCCGCAAAACAAGCATAAATAAAACTTACAGCAATGAAGATACTCGTAGTAAACTGCGGCAGTTCATCGATAAAGTACAAACTTTATGAAATGAACGGCGAAGAAGTGCTGGCCCAGGGCGGCATTGAAAAAATTGGCCTTGAGGGCGCTTTTATTAAATACAAGCTTCCCAACGGCGAAACCGTGAAGAAAATGGCTTCTCTGCCCACTCACACCGAAGGCATACGCCTCATGTTCGACACCTTGCTCAGCCCCGAAGTGGGAGCCATCAAGAGTCTCGACGAGATCGGCGCGGCCGGCCACCGCATTGTGGCTGGCGGAACCTATACGGAGAGTCAGGTGGTCACGCCTCAGATGCTCGAAGGCTGGAAGCCCTTCATGGGACTGGCGCCCCTTCACAGTCCTGCCCACCTCAAGGGCTACGAAGCTGTGAAGGCACTGCTGCCCAACCTGAAGCAGGTGTTTGTGTTCGACACGGCCTTCCATCAAACCATGCCCCCCAAGGCTTTCTATTATGCACTGCCTTATAAGTACTATACTGACTATCACATTCGCCGCTACGGCGCCCATGGCACGAGCCACCGCTTCGTGACGGCACGCGTGGGCGAATACTTGGGTGTGGACGTGACGACAAAGAAAATCATTACCTGCCACATTGGCAACGGAGCCTCGATCAGCGCCGTGAAGTACGGCAAGTGTGTCGATACCTCCATGGGTCTCACTCCGCTCGAGGGCCTTATGATGGGCACTCGCACGGGCGACATCGATTCGAGCGCCATTCTCACCATTATGGAAAAGGAAGGTCTCACCACCCACGAGGCCAACGACCTTCTGAACAAGAAGAGCGGCATGATGGGCTTTACAGGAGTTTCGAGCGACATGCGCGAAGTGGGCGCTGCCATAGAGGCTGGCAACGAGCGTTGCAAGATTGCCCTCGAAATGTACAACTACCGCATCAAGAAGTACATTGGCAGCTACTCGGCCGCCATGGGAGGCGTTGACATCATCGTCTTTACGGCCGGTGTGGGCGAACACCAGTGGGATGTGCGCGAGGGAGCGCTCACCGACATGGAGTATCTGGGCATTAAGCTCGATGTGGAGAAAAACAGGCAGGTGAATGGCGAGGAGGCCGTTATTTCGGCGCCCGACAGCAAGGTCACTGTGTGTGTAATTCCCACAGACGAGGAATTGCTCATAGCCCGCGACACCCTGGCGCTGGTATAATTCCCTTTCAAACGGCAGGCCGTGCTAACGATGTCCGAAATCAGACATTCCGTTGGCACGGCCTTTTTTTTGTGAGCTTCCTAAAAGAAAACTATCTCCGAGCTTGTTGAAATTAGCTCGGAGATAGTTTTAAGAGTTGGCTCAACAGTTTCTATTGCGCCTTGATGAAGAAAGTGAGGTCGCAGTCTTCAACCTTGAGCATGTAGTTTTCGAGTGGGCGTGCGCCCCACGAGTCGATGCATCCCAGGCCCTGCTGCCGTCCAATGTTGACGGTGGTGTAGGGGCGCGGCCTCAGGTCGCCGCTGTGCACGTGGCGCGCTTCCTTCACGGGGCCTCCGTCGAGATTGGCCACCGAGTAGGGCAGGGCGCTGCCCTCGAAGGGCGCGGGAGCTGCAATGCGCAGCCCATGGCCTTGCGAGTTGGTGATGCAGAGCCAGCGCAGGTCGGTTTTGTTTCCGCTTTCTTGCGGGCGCACGTAGGCATGGTATTGGTTGGCCACGGCTTCATTGTAGAGGCCCACAAAGCTGGCCTCGTGGCGGTCGGCATAGTTTTCAACTGGGCCACGTCCGTAATAGCTGATGCGGTCGAAGCTCTTTGGCATGTCGAAGGTGAGGGCAAAGCGGAAGAGTTGCTGCTTTCCGCTGTCGGCAGTGGGAATGAGCCTCTGCCTTATGGTAAGTTGGCCCGTGGCAGATAGGGTGTAGTCCAATTTGAGTTGGCAGTTCACGTTGGGCATGTCGTAGGTGGTGCTCACCTTGTTGGCCTCGCGCTCAAAGCGTGTGAGTCTCATCTCGGGCTTTTTCCATGCTGCAAAGTGGCGCTGCAGGCCAGCTCCGTAGTCATTGTCGGTGGGGGCGCGCCAGAAGTTGGGCTTAATCCCCTTGTCGCCTTGGAGCATGGGCTTGCCATCTATGTCAAGATAGTCGATGAAACCCGTCTGCTTGTTGAAAGTCAGGGTCATGTTGCCTCCTGTCAGCATGAGGGCGCTCTTCGTTTCGATGCTCTTCACACCGAAGGCTGTTTCGTCGGCGCTCCGTGCGAAGGCATAGGCTCCAACGATGAATTGCTGCCTGGCCACCACAGTGCCGGCCGGCAACAGGGGCTCATCGGCCCCAAGGGCATAGGCAAGGTTGAGCGTCACTTCGCCCTGCTGGGCCAGTAGGTCAAGGTTGGGAGCTCCTTCCAACTTTATCTGCAACGTCTCGCCAGGCTGCAGCGTCAGCCGCTGTTCGCTCTGCTTCACACGTGTTCCGTTGACGGCCACCTCCCATTTCATGGTAAGGTTTTCGAAGGGCTTGAAAAAGTTTTCGCTTGTAATTGCGAGGGTGGGCTGCTTCGCATCTTTGAGCTGTGCCCAAATGTTTTGATAGAAGTATTGCACCTCGTAGGCATGCGGGTTAGGCACGCGGTCGGGGCGAACGAGGCCGTTGCAGTTGAAGTTGTGGTCGCTGGCCGGATAGCGCCCGAAGTCGCCGCCATAGGCAAACGATGGGAGGCGCTTGGCCGATGTGGCGGGCCCGAGTCTCATCTCTCCGTTTTCGCGGTGGGCGGTGAGCCCCTGGTCCACAAAGTCCCAGATGAAGCCGCCCTGATAGGCCGGATATTTGCGCACCAGTTGCCAATACTCCTTGAAGCCTCCCATGCTGTTGCCCATGGCATGGGCATATTCGCACTGAATGAGCGGTCGCTGCGGCTGGCTTTGTGCATAGCGTTCGCAACCTTTATAGTCGAGATACATGGGGCAGTAGATGTCGGTCTTTCCGCCGCGCCCGGCGCGCTCATACTGCACGGGGCGACTCGCATCGTAGGCCTTTACCATGTCGTAGGCCTTTTCGAAGTTAGGACCATAGCCGGCCTCGTTGCCAAGGCTCCAAATGATAATGGAAGGGTGGTTTTTGAGCACGCCGATGTTGTTTTGATTGCGTTCCAGATGGGCCTGCTGCCATGAAGCCACCTTGGCCAGCGTGCGGTTGCCATAGCCCATGCCATGGCTCTCGATGTTGGCCTCGGCCACTACGTAGAGGCCGTAGCGGTCGCAAAGGTCGTACCACCGCGGGTCGTTGGGGTAGTGGCAGGTGCGCACGGCGTTGATATTGAGTTGCTTCATCAGGCGAATGTCTTCGACCATGCGCTCCATCGAAACCACATAGCCGCCGTCGGGGTCGAGCTCGTGGCGGTTGGCTCCCTTGATAAGCACGGCCTTGCCGTTTATGAGCAGTTGGCCGCCCTTGACCTCCACACGGCGGAAGCCTACGTTCTGGCAGAAGCTTTCCACCACGCGCCCATGCTTTATGAGGTCGGTGCGCAGTCTGTAGAGATAGGGTGTTTCGGCGGTCCACTTCTTTGGGTTGGCCACAGCTATAGTAGCCTCGAGGCCGCTGGCGCTCGAAATTTCGTTTCCCTCGGCATCGTAGAGCCAATAGTGGGGAACGGCTCCCTTTCCGTTGATGGTGGTACGTATGTGCAGGCGCCCGCTTAGGTAGCTGTCGTCGAGAGCGGGCGTAATGAAAATGTCGGCCACGTGGGTCTCGGGTCTTGCGTAGAGATAGACTTCGCGAGCAATGCCCGTGAGGCGCCAAAAATCCTGGTCCTCCAGATAGGAGCCGTCACACCAGCGCATCACCTGCATGGCAATGAGATTTTCCTCGCCGGGCTTGGCGTATTTGGTGAGCTCAAACTCTGCAGCCACCTTGCTGTCTTCGCTATATCCCACTTCCTTGCCATTGACCCACACGCTCAGGTTGCTCGTGGCGCTGCCCACGTGGAGGAAGATGCGCTCTCCGCGCCACGACTTTGGAATGCGCACCCACTTTCGGTAGGAGCCGGTGTAATTGTTGAGCTCCTCCACAATGGGAGGATTGTTGTCGAACTGACGGGCCCAGGCATAGCCCACATTTTTGTAGATGGGGTCGCCATGGCCGTTGAGTTCAAAGAGTCCGGGCACGGGGAAATCTTCCCATGCGGCATCATTGTAGTCGGTGCTGAAAAAGTCTTGCGGCCTGTCGTAGTGGTTGTTGGCAAAGTTGAAGCGCCACTTTCCTTCGAGCGACAGGTAGCGTTCCGATTGGTGCTTGTCGGCCATCATGGCCTTGTCGGTGGTTTCAAAGGCAAAGAAGTCGGCCCGCGGCTTCTCGGTTCCAATGCGGTTTTGGCTTTGGTCGAGCCAAGGCAGGTTGCGTTTCGTAGCCTTCACTGGCTTCTGCGCGCTGGTCGGCAGGCACATAAGAGCCACGGCAATTGCGATGAGAAAGTTTTTCATGGTGTATGTAGGTTTTCAGTGGTTAGATTTCTTTGCACAAGGCTTTCTATTTTTCGCTGCGCAGCTGTTTGAGCAGGTTGTAGGCCTTGTATAGTCCCAGGGCTCCTGCCTGCGAAAAGTCGGCTGCGGCCTCGGTTGTGCGTTGTGCCTGCATGTGGAGCAGGGCGCGGTTGTAGTATGCTTCGGCCATTCGGTTGTCCATGCCGATGGCGGTATTGAGGGCCTCGAGGGCTGCCTCGTTGCGCCCTGTGGCTGCGAGCAGACACGCCTTGTTATAATATATGAGCACGCATCCCGGCTGCAGTTTTGCGGCTTGCTCGAGGTCGGAGAGCGCCAGTGCGATGTATGCCATGCGTGGCGCGTCGCTTTCTTGCAGGGCCAGGGTGGTGGTGCTGTGCAGGCTGGTTAGCACTGCGGCGCGCTGCATATAGGCAAGCATGTTGAGCGAGTCGGCGCCCACAGCGGCTTCGGCCCAGCGCAGGGCTGCCGTGAGGTTGTAGCGGTCGAACTCGTAGGCTGAGCGCAGCAGCATGGTGTCGACGTTGCGGGTGGGGCTGTCGTCGGCAAGCAGCACAATGTCGCTTTCGGGCAGTGGCTGTTCGGAGAGCAGTGGCTCGGCCGTGAGTTGCATGGGGCGTGAGATGTGGTGATGTCGGTTAATGGCGTCAACTTCGGGCAAGTAGGCCACGCTGTGGTAGCCTTTGGCGGGTACGATGTGGAGCGACAGTGCAAATTGTGGCAGTGGTTTGCGCTCGGCGGGCAGGTTTTGCACTTTTCCATACATGTCTCCGCCAATGAAGCGCACGGTGTCGGAGTCGTCTTCCATGAGTTGCTGGTAGTTTTCGAGCTCATGGTCGCTTCGTCGGCGCACTTCTTTGACCGGGCGTCGGCGCTTTTGTCCGAAGGCGAGGTCGAGGTTCGATCGTGCCACGATGGTTTCGTCGGCCAGTGCGCCCCTGTTGTCGCCCACTTTGCGTCGCAATCGGGCACGTGCGGCATAGCCGTAGGTGAAGTGGGGATATTCTTTCAGAAGCCGTGTGTAGTCGGCAATGGCGCCGCGCAGGTTTCCGGTTTCTTCGCGCAATTGTGCGCGGTTGTAGAGGGCCAGCGTGTTGTCGGGCTCTTGTTTGAGCACGAAGTCGAAGTCGCTGATGGCGCGGTTGTTGTCGCCTACGAGGGCGCGGAGCAGCCCTCGGTTGTAGTGGGCCACGAAGTGTTCGGGCACCATGTTGATCACGGCATCGTAGTCGCTGATGGCATCGCCAAATCGACTGACGGCATTGCGTGCCTGGGCGCGTCCCATATAGGGCTCGTAGCGCTCTGGCTGGTAGCTGATGGCGCGAGTGAAGAAGGAATCGGCGTCGGCATAGTTTTGGTGGGCGAGGGCATAGGAGCCCTTGAACGACCAGGCTTGCGGTTCGCGTTGATTGAGTTGCAGCAGGCTGTCCATCCATGCCACGGCCTTGAGCGTGTCGTTTCGCTCGAGGTTTATTTGTGCTTTCACCAGATAGGCGTTGCGGTAGTTTCGCCATCGGTGTAGCACTTGGTCGATGCCTTTGTCGGCCTCGTCGTAGTTTTTGAGCTCAAGGTGGCAGATGGCGCGGTTGTAGAGTGCATTTTGGTCGTTGGGCAGTTCGCTCAACACGCGGTCATAGTCGGCAATGGCGCGAGCTGTGCTGTCGGTGCGTATGTGGCAGAGGCCCCTGAGCTGATAGACTTCTACGATGTAGGGGTTGAGGCGTATGCTTTCGTTGCAGTCGGCAAGGGCTCCTTCGTAGTCGTCGAGCTGGAACTTGGCGTAGGCTCTGTAGTACCAGGCGGCGGCCAGATAGGGCTTCGACTCGATGGCCTGACTGAAGTAGCGTATGGCCGTGAGGTTGTCGGAAAGGCTGAGGGCGGCGCGCCCCATGAGGACTACGTTGTCTGTGTTTACCTGTGGGCTGGCGGCTATGGTGCCTGTGAGGCATAAAAATGCCACAACCCTCTGCCGCAGACTCAGGCCGAGCCTGCGTTGATAGCGACGGAGGGTTGTGAGAAGTGGGGTCATGGTGTGTTAGTGGGCTGGCTTTATTTTGTAGCTGCAACTCACTTTTCCTTTGGCCATGGCCGAGAGTTTCTTTTTCACCATTTGTTTTCTCAGTGGCGATATGCGGTCGGTGAAGAGTGTGCCTTCGAGGTGGTCGAACTCGTGTTGCATGACTCGTGCCAGATAGCCGTCCACCCATTCGTTGTGTGGCTGCATTTCTTCGTCGAGCCATTCCACTCGGATGCGTTTGGGCCGCTTCACTGGCTCGTGCACTCCGGGCAGGCTCAGGCACCCTTCTTCGAGGGTTTCGGTGCCTGCTTTCTCGTCGACTTCGAGGATGTGTGGGTTGATGTATGCGTGGTTGAATCCGGCATATTGGGGGAAGTCTTCCTTGAGTGGGTCGAGTGTGATGACTACTACGCGGATGGGTAGTCCTATCTGTGGCGCTGCGAGCCCTACGCCTTCGCTCTTGTTCATCGTTTCAAACATGTTGGCGATGAGTTCTTTGAGTTCGGGATAGTCGGGGGCTATGTCTTCGGCTTGCTTGCGCAGCACGCTTTGTCCGTAGGTGTAGATGGGTAGTATCATGTGTTTATTGGTGGTGTTGCATGTAGTCTTCGAGTATGATGCATGCGCTGATTTCGTCAACGAGTGCCTTGTCTTGGCGCCGGCTCTTTTTGAGTCCGCCTTCGAGCATGGCGCGATGGGCTATGACACTGGTGAAGCGCTCGTCGTAGAAGTGGAGCGGTATGTGGGGAAACTGCTTTGTGAAGCTGGCTGCAAATTGCCTCACTCGCTGCTGGTTTTCCGAGGCTTGTCCGCTGGTTTGTGTGGGCAGCCCCAGCACCACGGCTTCTACGTCTTCTTTCTGAAAATAGTCTTTCAGGAAGTTTGTGAGTTCGTGGGTGGCCACGGTGCATAGTCCGCCGGCAATGAGTTTGAGTGGGTCGCTCACGGCTATTCCGCAGCGGCGTTTGCCATAGTCGATGGAGAGCAGTCGTGCCATGACTTGGGTGGTTTTATCTGATGATGTCGGTGCCCATGTAGGGTTGCAGGGCTTTTGGTATGCGTATGCCGTCGGGTGTCTGGAAGTCTTCGAGCAGTGCGGCCACGATGCGGGGCAGTGCCAGTGCCGATCCGTTGAGGGTGTGGCACAGCTCTATTTTCTTGTCGGCATTGCGATAGCGGCAGTGCAGGCGGTTGGCCTGATAGGTGTCGAAGTTGGAGACGGAGCTCACTTCGAGCCAGCGTTTCTGTGCTTCGCTATATACTTCGAAGTCGTAGCAGATGGCTGCCGTGAAGCTCATGTCGCCGCCGCAGAGCCGCAAGATGCGGTAGGGCAGTTCGAGCTTTTGGAGCAGGCCTTCTACGTGGGCCAGCATTTCCTGGTGTGACTGCTCGGAGTGCTCGGGCTTGTCGATGCGCACGAGTTCTACTTTTGAGAATTCGTGGAGCCGGTTCAGTCCGCGCACGTCTTTGCCGTAGGAGCCTGCCTCGCGGCGGAAACACTGTGTGTAGGCGCAGTTCTTGATGGGGAGGTCGCGCTCGTCGATGATGACGTCGCGATAGATGTTTGTCACGGGCACCTCGGCTGTGGGAATGAGATAGAGGTCGTCGAGGTTGCAGTGGTACATTTGTCCTTCCTTGTCGGGCAGTTGTCCGGTGCCGTAGCCCGAGGCGGCGTTGACCACGGTGGGCGGCATTATTTCGACGTATCCGGCGGCGCGTGCCTCGTCGAGGAAGAAGTTGATGAGCGCTCTTTGCAGACGTGCTCCCCAGCCTATGTATACGGGGAAGCCGGCTCCGCTGATTTTCACGCCCAGGTCGAAGTCTATGAGGTTGTATTTTTTTGCCAGTTCCCAGTGGGGCAGTGCATTCTCGGGCAGCGGCAGGTCGTGGCCGCCTGTCTTTACGATGAGGTTGTCTTCGGCTGTGGCGCCTTCGGGCACGAGGTCGTAGGGCACGTTGGGAATGGTGAGCAGCAGGGCGGTGAGTTCCTCTTGGGTTCGCTTCATGCTTTCTTCCAGTTCGCGCGAGCGGTCTTTGAGGGTCGCTACTTGCTCTTTGGCCTTCTCGGCTTCGTCGCGACGGCCTTCTTTCATGAGCTGGCCTATGCTCTTGGCCAGCACTTTCTGTTCGGAAAGGGTTTGGTCGAGCTCGGCCTGTGCCTTTTTGCGCATGTCGTTGTATTCGAGCACACGGTCGATGGCGGCGGCTGCGTCGGCGAAATGTTTCTTCTCGAGGCCGCGAACTACGGCCTCCTTGTTTTCGGTGATTTGTTTTATGGTAAGCATATGATATGTTGTGTTTTCTTGTTCTAACGTGCAAAGTTAGAAATTCTGTGTCAGTCGGCAAAGAAATCTTCCTGCCATTTCGCTTTAGTTTCCAAAAAGGGGTTTCAAACGGTTGAGCCGGTTGTTTGAAAAAGTTCGGCGATCGTTTCAACGGGCTCGGCGATATTTTTCACGACTGCCGCGATTGTTTGTCCGACTGCGGCGTTTTTCTTATCTTTGCGGCGCAACGTAAACTGAAAGTTCTGTCTCTTTATGGATAAAATGCTCGACAAGCGCGTGTTCTGGCTGCTTTTGGCTGTTTGTGCGCTGACTCTCTTGCCCTATCTGGGCTTTTCAGACTATCACACTAAGGGCGAGCCCCGCGAGTCGGTGGTGGCCCAGGCCATGCTCTCTGACGGCAATTGGATTCTCTCGCGCAACAATGGCGGCGAGATGGCCTATAAGCCGCCCTTCTTCCACTGGTGTGTGGCTGCTGCGAGTCTGGTGCGTGGCGAGGTGACCGAGGGGGCATCGCGACTGCCATCGGCCATTGCGCTGATATTGATGACGCTGGGCGTCTTCGTGTTCTATGCCCGCCGCAGGGCTACGGAATTGGCCCTGCTGACGGCCTTTGTGGCTTTTACGAGCTTTGAGCTCCATCGGGCCGGGGCCAACTGCCGTGTAGACATGGTGCTGACGGCTGCCACCGTGGGCGCGCTGCTGAGTCTTTACTCTTGGTATGAACGAGGCATGCGCGGTGTGCCGCTGGTGGCCATTGTGCTCATGGCTGTGGGCACACTCACCAAGGGCCCCGTGGGGAGTATTATTCCCTGTCTGGTCATGGGGCTTTTCTTGTTGCTGCGCGGTGTGAATTTCTTCAGGGCTTTTGCCCTCATGGTGGCTTGGGGAGTGCTGTCGCTGCTGCCCTATGCCCTGTGGTTCTGGGCGGCCTATGCGCAGGGCGGCCAGGAGTTTCTCGACCTGATGTATGAGGAAAACATTGGACGCATGACGAGCACGATGTCCTACGAATCGTGTGTCAATCCGTGGTGGTATAATTTCGTGACGCTCCTGGGCGGCTACATTCCCTGGAACCTCTTGCTCGTGGTGTCGCTCTTCTTCCTTTCCTACAAGGGATTGAAGCGTCCGGCTTCCGACTGGGCCTGTCGCCTGAGGCAAAAGGTGAGGACGATGAGCGATGTAGACCTCTATAGCCTCGTGGCTATTGTGGCCATCTTTGTGTTCTATTGCATTCCGCAGAGCAAGCGCAGCGTCTATCTCATGCCCATCTATCCGTTCATTGCCTATTTCATTGCCAAATACATGCTTTGGCTGGCCGACTTCCGGCCCCGTGCGCTTCGGCTTTATGCCCATTTTCTGGGTGTGCTGCTGGTTGTGCTTTTTGTGGCCTACCTGCTGCTCAGGGCCGGCCTTGTGCCCGACGGCATATTCCACGGCAAGCATGCGGCCGACAATCTTCGCATGCTTCGTGCGCTCGAGGACATTGGCAGCCTTTGGCAGTTGCTTCTCATTGCCCTCTCGTTTGCCGTGGGACTGATGTGGTGGCTGGCCATGCGCCATAATCGCTCGGGCCGGCGCACGGTGTGGGCCATTGTGCTTATGACGTTTGCCCTTTACCTGCCCGTCGACATGGTTTATACGCCAGCCGTGCTCAACACAAAGTCGGTGAAGGAAATCGCGGCCGAAATCGACCGTGTGGCTCCTCAGGGCGAGGGCGCGCTCTATGAATATATCGACGCGGGCGTGAAGGCCAAGGGCGACCCTGTGCACTTCTTCGAGGTGAACTTCTATCTGAACAATCGCATCGGCAACTTCTATAAGGAGCGTCCGCTCGAGGGCTTCTTGCTCATCAGTCAGCCCGACATGGAGCTTTGTTGCGAGGAATTTTCGCAATGGGGCTATCGGTTTTCCCACCTCTATGATGCTCCCAAGCGCAAAATGCAGGTATATAAGTTTGAGAAGGATAGGTAGCCAAAGGCTTCTTGCCTTCTGCAAGGGCTGAATCGAGAAAACGCCCAAGCCAACATTCCATTTCGTTGGCTTGGGCGTTTTGTTCTTTTGCTCGATAGGGTGGTGGATTGTTGCTTCATTTCTCTCTTCCCACGAAGACAAAGCGCAGGATGAGGAAGTTGATGGGCACCACGACGACCATGACGAGGATGGGTGCGAGCCACTGGCTTGCGCCGACCCACAGGAAGAGGTTGAGCAGGGCTATTTCGAGGGCGTAGTTGAGCACGTGGCTCATGACGAAGCCGGCGGCGTTGCGTCGCGTGGGGGCTTCGTGGAAGGTGAAGTAGGTGGTGAGCACGTAGTTGCAGATGAGCCCCACGCCATAGCCCACGGTGTAGGAAAGGTTGGGGCCCGCCACGAGCAGCATGAGGCAGTAGGCAGCATAGTGCACGAGCGATGAAACGGTGCCGGTGATGCCAAATCGGAAGATGCGCCAGAAGTCGGTGTGCCAGCGCCTCCAGAGGTTGTTTATGCGTTGCTTCATGTGGTGTGTGGCTTGGCGGGTCTGTTCTCTGCGCTATTCGAGCACGCTTTCTACGGAATAGAGCGGCCGTTGCTTCACCTCGTTGTATATTTTCCCGATGTATATGCCCACGATGCCGATGCTCATGAGTATGAATCCGCCCACGAGCCACGTGGAGAGCATGAGCGAAGCCCAGCCTGGCGCGGCGGTGTGGACAATGAGTGCATGGACTACATAGATGGCTATGAGCAGGCTTATGAAGAGGAAGAAAATGCCCAGATAGAAGATGGCGAAAATGGGTTTCACCGAGAACGATGTGATGCCGTCGAGGGCCAGGTTCATCATCTTCGAGAAGGTGTATTTCGAGGTGCCGGCCGTGCGCTCGCTGATGGCGTCGTCGACGGTGGCGCTGGGCAGTCCCATGAGGGGGATGAGCCCTCGCAGATAGAGGTTGCGCTCCTTGAATTCCGAGAGAATGGCGAGTGCCTTGTGGCTGAGCAGTCGGTAGTCGGCATGGTTATATACGCTGTTCACTCCCATGCGGCGCTGCAACTTGTAGAAGGCCATGGCCGTCATTCGCTTGAGCACGGGGTCGGCCTTGCGCGAGACTTTCACACCATATACCACGTCGCTTCCGGCCTCGTGGGCTGCCAGCATCTGGGGTATGGCGCCGAGGTCGTCTTGAAGGTCGGCGTCGATGGTGATGACGGCGTCGAAATTTCGGCGCACGGTCATCATGCCGGCCATGATGGCGTTTTGGTGGCCTACATTATGGGTGAGGTTGATGCCACACACGTAGTGGTTGTCTTTGTGCAGGCGCTCGATGATTTCCCATGTGCGGTCGGTGCTGCCGTCGTTGACAAAGTATATTTTGCTGTCGGCATGCAGGCTGCCCTGTGCGATGAGTGTGTCGAAGAGTGTGGTGAGTCGGGCTGCAGATTGCTCGAGCACGTCTTCTTCGTTGTAGCAGGGCGATATGATGGCAAGTTTTGTCATTTCTCTTGCGTTTTTTGTAGGGTGAATTCGTGGTAGGTGACAAACTGGTGTCCGCGCTCCTTGAGCATGGCAATGAGGCGGCTGAGCCTGTCCACCATTTGCTGGCCGCTGTGGTTGCGTATGATGAAGGGCATTTTGAATTCGGGATGCTCCTTGAGGTCGTAGAATTCCCAGGGGTGAAAGTAGGTAACGAAATATCCGTCGTGTTTCAATACGCGTCGCACCATGCTGTGATACATTGCCTGGGGCAGGTTGTGGAGGCTGAGCCAGAACAGTGGGAACCGCAGCCACGGTGTGACCGAGGCGGGTATTTGCATCACTCCGTCGCGCCAGAAGTAGGTGCGCGGCGCGCTCAGGTGCATGTAGCGCCCCGGGATGAAGGCCGGGTTGAGCGAGGAGTTATAGGCATAGCCGGCCTGCCTGATGTCGGTGTCGCTCACGGGAAACATGCGTGGCTGCCGGTAGCCCGCTATTTTGATGCCACATTGGCGTTCGATGATTTCCTTGGAGCGGAAAACGTCTTCGGGCTGCGGTTTCCAGTGGTCGCAGCCGTGGCAGGCCACTTCGTGTCCCTCGGCTATGATGCGCTGCATCACGTCGGGCTCGCCCTGGGCAAAGTTTGAGGTGCAGAAAAAGGTGGCTCTGACTCCATGTTGGTTGAGGCACTGGAGTATGCGCAGGGTGCCCTCGCGCGAAACCTTGAGGCCCTGGCTCAGGGGAAAGTCTACGCCATGCTCGCGTGGCACGTCGAATTCTTCGGTGTCGAAACTCAGTAGTATCATGCTTTGAACTTGCTGTGTTGGGTTGTTCGGCAAAAGTAGCGAAAAAAGCTTGGACGGGCGAAACCCGGGAGGCGTTTTTATTGGAATTATCTCGGAGATATTCCCCGCTATGTGGCCGATAGTTTGAAAAATGTCGTAACTTTGTAGGCGTGAGCAGGGTTGCCTTTGGCTCTGCTTGGAATTTTTTATGTCGAAAACCGTTATCAACGACCCTGTCTACGGGTTTATCAGCATTCCGCGGGGCCTGCTTCGCAGCATTGTGGGCCACCCTTTTTTTCAGCGCCTCGACCGCATTAGCCAACTGGGCACGTCGGCCGTGGTCTATCCGGGTGCGCGCCACACTCGGCGTGCCCATAGTCTTGGAGCCTATCATCTTTGCGTCGAGGCTTTTCGCTCGCTGGCCGAAAAGGGCGAGTTTCTTTTTGACAGCGAGGTTGAGCAAACCGAGGCGGCCATTTTGATGCACGACCTTGGGCATGGGCCTTTTTCGCATGTGCTCGAAAGTGTGTTTACGCCGGGCATCAGCCACGAGATGATTTCTCTGCGCATGATGGAGCGCATCAACGACGAAATGCATGGCGAACTGTCGATGGCGGTGAGCATCTTCAAGGATGAGCACCCCAAGCGATGGCTTCACGAACTGCTTAGCTCGCAGCTCGACGTCGACAGGCTCGACTACCTGTGTCGCGACTCTTTCTATACGGGAGTGCGCGAGGGCAATGTGGGTGCCGAGCGCATTATTAAGATGCTTGCCGTCTGCAACGACCGCCTTGTGGTGAATCACAAAGGTATATATAGCGTGGAAAACTACCTGCTCACGCGCCGCCTGATGTATTGGCAGGTGTATCTTCACAAAACCACGGTGAGCGCCGAAGAGGTGTTGCGCCTGGCCTTGCGCAGGGCAAAATGGCTGGCTCAGCGTGGCGAAGAGCTGCCGTGTAGCGACGATTTGCGCTATTTCCTATATTGCAGCGAAGTGCCCAGTCTTGACGATGAAGACTTCTTGTTCCACTTTGCGCGCCTCGATGATTCCGACATTCTTTGTGCCCTGAAGGCCTGGGAACTCTATCCCGACGCGGTGCTTGCCACGCTTTCGAGAAACTTCGTGGAGCGCCGCCTGTTCAAGGTCGATGTGCACGATGAGCCGATCACGGCCGAGGCTGTGGAGGGCTATGTGAACGAAATTGCCTCGGCGCTGGGGCTCACCGCCGACGAGGCGCGATGGATGGTGTCGACGCGCCGCGTGAAGACGGAGCTCTATAGCGAAACGGCGGGTGGCATTGAAATTCTCGACATCGACGGCACCGTGAGGCCGCTCAGCGAAGTGTCGCACGTGGTGAGAAACGAGACGGCTGGCTTGCTCGACGAGAAACATTACCTGTTCCACCAGCGGCTCTGACGCGATGTGGCGGCCCGTCTGGCTGCGCCATGTTGTTTGATGTGCGCCGTGCCCATGTGTCTTGTATGGTTTAATAAAAAAGTGAAACATTGATTAGATATGAAACGTTACGCCACGATTTTTCTAAAAGTAACGGGCATTGTGCTTGCCGTTTTGCTTGTGCTCATGCTCAGTGCTCTTGCACTGCTGCAGGTGGGGGCCGTTCAAAACTATCTGGTGCAGCGCGCCGTGAAGGTGCTCAAAGAGGAGCTGAAAACGGAAGTGAGTGTGGGCAAGGTCGACATTAGTTTCCTCAATCAGAGCCTGGAACTGTGCGACATGAGTGTGGACGACCATCAGGGCCGCCCTATGCTGAGAGTAGATAAGCTTGGTGTGGGCATGAACCTGCGTGCATTGCTCGATAGGAAGATTGTGGTGACGCGTGCGTCGCTCGATGGCGTGAGAGCTCAGGTCTATGTGCCGGCCACCGACAGCGACAGTGTGGCCAACTTCCAATTCCTTGTCGATGCCTTCAAGCACAAGTCGAAGCAGCGCGACACCTCGCGTCCCGACTCGGCCGCGAGCCCCTTGGAGTTGCAGGTTGGACAGCTTTCGGTAGACATGGACTCGCTCTATGTCTTTACCGACAACCACAAGCCGCGCCACAATGCCGGCAAGCCTCACTTTGGTGCTTTCGACGTGGGGCATCTCGATGCCTGGACCTCCTTCAGGCTGCGCATTGACCAGATAGACAGCAGCGGTGTGGCGGGCGAATTGCAGAACCTTTCGGTGGAGGACCGTGGCTCGGGACTTCGCGTGGAAAACCTGCAGCTCAAGGCGCTCTATGCGCGCGACAGTGTTTTTGTTTCCGACCTTGCCGTGAAGCTGGCCCATACGCAGATTTCCGTGCCGCAGGCAGCCCTCCAGATGCCTCAAAAGGCGACGGGGCGCCGCTTTAGCTTTGTGGTGCCCCATGTGGAGGGTAGCACGCAGTTGCGGGACATTGCCCAGGCCTTTGCTCCGCCGCTGCGCACATTTGTGGTGCCCATCCGCTTTGCCTGCAAGGTGAGCGGCGACGAGGGCGGATTGAAGTTTGAGAATGCCCATGTGACTTCTGCCCAAGGGTTGCTCGACATACGTGCCAACGGCTTTCTGAAGAATTTTGCGCCGGCCCAGGATTTGATTGTGCACTTTGACGTGTCGCGTATGCACACAAATCCGCAGACGGTTTTGAAGATAATCAATCAGTTTACGGTGCGCAAGTTCATGCTCAAGCAGTTGCAGCGGCTTGGCCAGCTCGACTATCGCGGGTACTTCGACATACTTTATCACAAAGAGATGTTTGCCGGCCACATGAACACGCGCGAGGGCGGCTTTAACTTCAGTATTACTAACGACGACGATCAAAAGTACCTTTCGGGCAGCCTTTCTACCAAGGGGCTCGAACTGGGGCGCGTGATGGATTTGCCCGACCTTGGCAAGATAGCCTGTTCGGCCAACTTCCGCATGGATACCTCCAAGCCTCGCACTGCCCGCATGCGCCGCAAGCTGGGCGGTAAATTGCCCATAGGCACGGTGAGCGCCAAAGTGGACCAGGTGAGCTACAAGAAGGTGACTGTGCGCAACATCGAGGGCCACATCGACAGCAACGGGGCCGAGGCCCAGGGCAGGGTGGCGCAGTCAGGCAAGCTGCTCGATTTGGTGTGTAACTTCACCTTTACGGATACCGACAATATGTCGCACGTTTCGGTGAAGCCCGGCGTGAAGTTTCATTTGTTTGGCAAGAAGGACGACAAAAAGCCTGATGCCAAAGATGCCAAGCAGGACGCCAAAGCCTCGAAAAAGGCTGCGCGCAAGGCTGGCAAGCAGCGCTGACCCACCGGCCCGAAGGCAGCGGCGCCAGCGAGCCTGTCGACTGTCTCTGCTGCCTCGCGTGCGCGCGATGCGCGCGTATTAATAGATTAAAGGAGAGAGGATGCATCCATTGCAGATGCATCCTCTCTTTCTATGTGAGTGTGTGTCCCTCTGTGGGGAGGGCTTTAGAAGCCTTCTTCTTCTTCGCCCCAGAGCAGGCGGTTGCTGAGCTGGCCTACGCCGCCCGACTGGTCGCCCGTTCCGCCCACGGTTTTGGTGGGGTCAACTTGATAGCTTACGCTGAGCATGCTCTGAAGGCCCATGTCTTCGAGCTCTATAGAGGGAGCAATATATGTTTTGTTCATAGCATTCGAATGTTTTTTAGGTTTGACGTTATTTGATGACTTTCTTGCCGCCAACGATGTAAACACCCTTCACGGCTTTCTGCACGCGGCGTCCGCTCAGGTCGTAGATGGCCTGGCCGGCCTTTGTGGTTTCGGCCTGCTTGATGGCGTTGATTACGTCGAAGCTCAGTCCGAAGCCCTGAACGGGCAGTGTCGAGGTGTAGTAGGCCTTGTTGGCTTTGATTTCGTCGCCGCCGAAGGAGTAGAAGCCCAGTTCGCCGCCCACGATGCTGAATACGAAGCTGTTGGCGGGTGTGGCGGTGGTGCGTACAACGCCTGCGAGCTCGCTTTCAACGGCTGCGGCTGTCTCGACGATGGTGGCAGTGGCGGTGGTGTTGTTGCTCTTGAGGATGACACCCGTATTGGCGGGCACTTCGCCATTGGTTGCTGCCACGGCCTCGAGCTTGCTGCCACTGAGCTTGGCTCCAAAGACTTCGGCTCCCGAAACCTTCACGTTGACGGGCAGATAGAGCGTGCTGTAGTTGGCGTCGGCCACGGTGGTCATCGTGAGGGGCAGTTCGGTCACCTTTTCGAGGGTGAAGTCGTAGCCGTCGCCTTTGTTGGTGTTGCCGGCTCCGTCGGTGTAGTAGTTGTCGCCGTTCTTCATGCAGAAGAGTGCGCGTGTGTTGTCCTGATAAATCACGTTGTAGTTTCCTTTGACGGTGGAGCCTTCAAACTTGATGACGCTGGGTGTGGCACTGGCACCGCCCAGTTGGGTGAAGAGTCCGTTGTCGGCCACTACGTCGCCCGTGGCATAGTTGATGAGCGCAGCGCCATCGAAGTAATAAATTGTTCCGTTGTCAGAACCGTCGTTGGTGAAGGCGATGCGGCCCTCGCCGTTGTTGCTGCCCGAGAGATACTGACCGGCATGCTTGGTCGAAACTATGCGCAGGTAGCTGCCTGCTGCGGGCAGGTTGATGCCGATGAGGGCGGTCTGTTTGTCGAGGTTGTCGGTCATGGTGTTCACCTCGTTGTAGTCGGCGGAGCTCTTGTCTTCCCACATGTTGCGTGCATTGTCGAGGAGGTCGGTAAATCCGTCGGGTGCTGTATAGTCGCCATAGTCGGGGCCAAGGTAGAGCTCGAAGGCGGCGGCGTCGTTGATGGCGCGCTCCAGACGGGCATAGGCATTGTTGAGCTTCTCCTCGTCGGTCATTTCGGTGAGCTCGATGAGCACGTCGGTGATGGAGCCGCCGTTGGTGATGATGTAGTTGCTGCCGCTGTTGTCTTCGCCGCCTGGGTCGAGGCTGTTCCAGTCTACTTTATAGCGCATGCGGAAGGTGCCGGGCGTGGCGGGCAATACGAAGGCGGGTTTCTCGCTGTCGCCGCTGAGGTTGGTGAGCTCATAGGAAACGAGTTCGCCCTCGTCGGCAAACGAGCCGTTGTTGTTGAGGTCAATGTAGACGAAGCCGCGCATGGCGTTGCCGGTCCATTGGAAGTAGGGAATTACTTCTTCGCTCACCTTGAAGCTGAACTTTTCAGTGCCCGTGGTGAGGTTGAGGAAGCAAGTGGTGCTGGCGTCGGTGTAGAGCCCGCTGATGGCTTTGTCGTTGCTGCCGCTGGTGGTTTTCAGTCCAATGCCGTTGATGTGGCGGTCGGTACGTGTGTAGACTTGATCTTTGGGGAAGTTGATGGGCCAGCGTGTGTCGCTGAAGAATACTTTCACCGTGGTTCCGTCGAGGGTCACCTGGGGTGTGTAGTATGAGTAGCTGTCGTCGGTAATCTGCACGGTGACGTCGCTCTCGCTGATGGCAGCGTCGCTGGTGTAGGCCAGCGATGTGGTTACGTCTGTGCCCTTAATGCTGATGGTGGCGGGCACGTCGTCGCCGTTTTCGCTCGTCACGCTGACGGTATAGTTGATTGCGCTGGGTTCATAGACGAGGTTCCAGGTGGCATCGGCTCCATTGACGGTGAAGGTTTCGCCGCCGCTTTTGACGCGATAGCCCATGTGTGAGGGTGCATCGATCACGGTGCCGTCGTAGGCAATGAGCTTTTGGGCTGCACCCAGATCGTTGTCAGATTCGTCTTTTGCCACAACGGTGATGACGTAGAATGGGCCGTAGGCTGCATATACGCTCCAGCCGCCTGTGCCGCCGCGGAACTGCAGTCCGCCCGCGCCGTTGCCGCAGTTATAGTGTTGGCCCGATGCGTTGTCGAAGCTCACGTAGGGTGATGTTACACTCAATCCTTGGTCGTAGTCATCCACATTTGAGGGTGGACGGTCGGTCAGGGTGAGCTCCATGCCAACGTCGTCAAAGGAGCTGTTGCCGCTCAGCGATTTTCCGTCGCTGGCACGAGTGAGCCAATACTTTCCTTCTTCACTGCCTGCTTTAATGGTAAACAGGAAGTCGGGGGTGAGCGTGTTGTAGGGCTCAGATTCGTTGTAGTAGGCTGGGAGGTTCACAAAATCGCACCATCCTGGGCGTGACCATGAAGGCATGCGGAAAGCATAGCGTGCACCAGTTCCGGCCGAAGCCGTGAGGTCGGCAAGGGAAACGGGGGTGAGTGTACTGGTCCACTTGGTCACTACTTGTGCATTTGTGGAGAAAATTCCCACAAAGGCAAACAACAATGAGAGGAGTAGAGTCTTTTTTCTCATGTCTTTAGTTTTTAGAGGTTAGTAATTATATAAATGGTATAGTGTGGCTTGGTGGAGAGGTGTGTTCTTGCACAAAGTGCATAACTACCTGTTTTGGCAAGTACAAAGATAGGCAAACTTTTTGGCAGACCAAACAAAAGGCGTTTTTTTTTGCATTTTATGGTTTTCAGGGCCTTACGATGCGGGCCAGGTAGTCGAAGTGCGGCCCTTTGGCTATGAGTTCGGCTTTGAAACCTTGCTGCCGGGCTACAGCGGAAAGGGTGTCGAAGTCTATGTAGAGCCAGTTGAAGGGTCGGCCCATGGTGTGGCGGTATTGCATGGTGTAGGACAGCTCGCCGTAGTATTGGTTGTGGGGCTTTTCGTCGTCGCTGTCGAAGAGATAGCTCAGGTCTGTCGAGTCGCAGAGCAGCTGTCCGCCCGTGACCATCAGCTTGTCGAGTTGGTCGAACAGAAGGGGGAGCTTGCTGAGCGTGCCGGCAATGCCGATGCCGTTCATGAGCATGATTATGGTGTCGAATGGCCCGGTGGCGTCGAGGTCGAAGAAGTTGCGCTCAATGGCCTTTTCCACGCCGCGGCTTTTCATGGTCTTTACGGCGAGGGGCGAAATGTCGATGGCCGTCACGTCGAGTCCGCGCTCCTGCAGGGCCAGTGTGTGGCAGCCCGCTCCGGCTCCCACGTCGAGTGTGCGGCCACGGGCCAGGCAGAGAGCTCTCTGCTCAAGCAGGGGCATGGACTCGAAGGTGCGGAACAGGGTGTGGACGGGAATTTCGTCTTCGTCGAACATGGGCGAGAACACCCTGAGGCGGGCGGCGCGCCCCGTTTCGTGAAATTCGGCGATGGCGCGTCCCATGGGGTCGTGGCTTTCTGTCATGGCGTGGTGTTGAGGTTTTTATGCGCTCGGGGCGCTTTGTGACGATGAAGAACTGCAGGTCGCTGCGCAGGCTCAGATGATTTTCTTCATTGTCGTGTCTGTCATGTTTCAGTGGGACAAATTTACGGATAATTTGCCACAGCGATGCGGCTTGCTGTCTTAATCTTTAATCTCTTCTGTGCCGCGAGGTTTTCGTGCTTTGTCCGTGGGCATGCGCCTTGTTCGGGCGTTTTGCGCTCTTCCCTGCCAATGAGAAAGGCTGCAGCCCTCGGCGGGGTTGCAGCCTTTCTTGTGTGTGGTTTTGTGTCGGTTCGGCGGCTTAGAAGCCTTCTTCCTCGTCGCCCCAGAGCAGGCCGTTGCTGAGCTGGCCTACGCCGCCCGACTGGTCGCCCGTT
>CADBQP010000064.1 GCA_902796835.1 uncultured Bacteroidales bacterium | reverse complement strand
TCTTCCCATTCCGAACAGAGAAGTTAAGCCCGTGCACGCCGATGATACTGCATTGACCTGTGGGAAAGTAGGTAGCCGCCATTTTAGGGAGTCCCCCCGAGCCGACACAAAGGTTCGGGGGGACTTGTTTTGTTTGAGAATTAAAATGAGTTATTCTTTTTTATTGGACTCCTATAAAAATAAATGGCCACCTGCTGGATGCAATGCGGGTGGCCATGTTTCGTGTCCGTTAGGGAGTAGGAAAATTTATCTGCGTTTTTCCTTGTATTTTTCAAGCGGTCGCTCGAGAGCCTCAATGCAGAGGTCTACTCCTTCTTCGAAGGTGTCGCATACTTTTTCGGCGTGAAGTTCTTCGCCTGGCAGGAAGATATGCATGCTAACTTCCTTGTTGAGATTGGTTTCGGGTTTTACTACTTTGAGGGCTACTTCTATTTTGCTGATTTCCTCATTGCGCTTGGCAACTTTTGCTGTTTTTTTCTCGATGAATGCTTGCAATTTTTCGGTTGCATCGAAGTGAATGGCTTGAATTTTTAGTTCCATAAAAACCTCCTTTTTTAAGTTTGTCTCCTAATGTTGGAGTGCAAACGGGTTAGTTCTAATCTTTCAATGGCGAATATAGGTGTTTATTTTTTATTGGCAAAGCGATGTGTTTGATTTTTTGTATGTATTACTCTTTTTCGCGCGGATGTGCTTTTTCGTATTCTTTGCGTAGTTGTGCAAAGGATACGTGGGTATAGACTTCTGTGGTGACGAGGCTTTCGTGTCCCAGAAGTTCCTGAACGGCTCGTATGTCGGCCCCATTGTTGAGCATGATGGTGGCGAATGTGTGGCGCAGTGTGTGTGGTGTTCGCTTTTTTACGGAGGTGACGGCCGTGAGGTTTTTCTTCACGATTTTTCCCACTTGTTCTCGCTTGATGCGCCCTCCCTTGAGGTCGGTGATGAGCGGGCCTGTAGAGATGCGTGTTATTTCTTGGCGTAGTGGCAGAAAGTGACTGATGGCCTGTCTCAGTTCGTTGCCAAAAGGAATGATGCGTTCTTTGTTGCGTTTTCCGAGCACTTTGAGTTCGCTTGCTGAGAGCGAAATGTCCTCGGTGTTGAGCCCCACTAACTCAGAGAGGCGTATGCCAGTGGAATAGAAGATGAGCAGGATGAGGCGGTCGCGTTGTCCTTCGAAGTCCTCGTTAAATTCTAATTGGTCGAAGATCTTGTCAGCCTCGCTTTGTTTGAGAAACTGCGGCAGTCGTTTGGCTACCTTTGGGTTTGCTACCATGTGGCCCGGATTTTTTTTCACATGCCCCATGCGTACCATATATCGGTAGAAGGAGCGAATGGCTGAGAGCTTCTTTTTCATGGTTCGCATGTCGAGTCCTTGCTCGGCTCGTGTGGCTATCCATTGGCGTATAATATCGGTGTCGATATTGTCCCATGAGAGTTGGCTGTCAAGCTCGGTGCAGAATGAGCTAAAGTCGAGCAGTGCCGAGCGATAGGTCTCGACAGTGCGCGGTGAGTAGCCCTTTTCGGCTACGATGTATTCCAAGAATTTTTGAAGGTAGTCTTCTTTCATGATAGTTTCGGAGTGGCCTCGAGGCCTTTGCTCTTTGCAAAAATAGTCAGAATGGGTGGATTTGTTTGGCCGTATGCGATATTTTTCTTATTTTTGCGGTGAAAACAAGTAATTATCTGATAAAGTTTCTTTTCTCATGCATATTGCCAAACTTTTGCGAGCCACTTTGCTTGTGGGTGTGATGTTTTTTTGCATTGCCTCCGCTTCGTTGCCTTGTGTCGCACAGGTGGTTAATGCAGGGAAAACCGAGACTAAGGTTCAACCTACGGGCGAGACTGTGGTGAAGACCGCGCTTCAATATCTTGGTGCGCGCTATCGCCGCGGAGCCAGCAGCCCTAAGGGCTTTGATTGCTCGGGCTTTACGAGCTATGTCTATAAGAAGCTAAATCTGTCGCTCACTCGCAGTTCGCGCCAGCAATATACACAGGGTGTGGCCATCAAGAAGAAGAGCGAATTGGAGAAGGGCGACCTCGTGTTTTTCGGAGGTTCGCGCAGAAGCCGTTCGGTGAGCCATGTGGGCATTGTGACCGAGGTGGATGGCAATACGTTTAAGTTTGTGCATGCCAGCACGAGCCGCGGCGTGAAAGTTGATGTGTCGACCGATCCCTACTATAGCAGGCGTTATATTGGCGCCCGGCGAGTTTTGGGCGACTAATGCGAGCCCGGGTATGTTTTTTTATGTTTGCCATTGTCGCATGTGCTTTCCTGAAAAGTGCGTGCGTGTTTTTTTCTGATTAGTTTATAGTAAGCATTTATAGGAACCATGATATTATTGCAAACACAATCCCTCCAAGGCCTTGGTGCAGTTTCGGTTGATGAACTGCTCCACAAGTTCACCGACATGGGAGTCGAAATGGGCAAAAAAATATTGATTGCCCTGGTTATCTTTATAATAGGTCGCTATGTGGTGAAGTTTCTTAACCGCATTGTAGCACACATGCTGGAGCGCTCCAAGGCGGATCCTGCCGTGCAGAGTTTTGTACGCAGCATGGTCAATATCTTGCTCACCACTTTGCTCGTCATCAGTGTGGTGGGAGCGCTGGGCATAGAAACCACTTCATTTGCGGCCCTGTTGGCCTCGGCTGGTGTTACTATAGGCATGGCCTTGTCGGGCCAGTTGCAAAACTTTGCCGGAGGCATTATTATATTGCTTTTCAAGCCATATAAGGTGGGTGACTATGTGGAGTCGCAATCCTTTCAAGGCTTTGTAGAAGAAATCCAGATTTTCCACACCGTGCTCCGACAGTTTGACAATCGCATGGTTTTTGCCCCCAACGGAAGTATGAGCACCAATGCCTTGCTCAATGATACGCGCAAGCCCATGCGACGCATTCAGTGGACAGTGAGCATATCATATGGTGAAGATTTCGGGCGCGTTCGTCAGGCGCTGCTCGATATTGCTGCAGCCCATCCGTTGGTCTTGTCTGATGGGAATGAAGCCCCTGTGCCAGTGGTGGAGCTCGAAGCTTTGGCCGAAAGCCAGGTGAAGGTGTTTTTGAGAGCCTGGTGTCGCACACCCGACTACTGGACGGTACTCTATAGCATCAACCGAGAAATCTACGAGCGCTTCAACGATCAGGGTATTGAGTTTCCCTTCCCGCAGACGACGGTGCACATTGCAAAGTCGTGAATGGCGTTATGGCCTGTTTCTGGGCTCAAAATGTGGGACGTTGGGCGAAAAAAAAGTGAGAAACAGCTTGGCGAAACAAAATTTATGCGTAATTTTGCAGCCCGTGGGCCAATGTGACGACATGGCCTCCAAGGATTGAAAAAATTAATAACAATTATAAAAAATACAACACTAACACAATGATTGTAGTACCCGTAAAAGAAGGCGAAAACATAGAACGCGCCCTCAAGAAGTTTAAGAGAAAGTATGAAAGAACTGGCATTGTGAAGGAGCTTCGTGCCCGTCAGCAGTTCACCAAGCCCTCTGTGAAGAAGCGCTTGGCTATGGAGCATGCCATCTATGTGCAGAAGCTGCACGCAGTAGAGGACTAATCTTTAGAGTCTCTGGGCATTGTTTCCACCAGATGCTATTTCTCTTGACGGAGTTGCCGCGCATGCGGGTTCAGAGCTCCTGAAAAAGAACAGACGCCGTGCATTATGTAAGTGTGCGGCGTTTTTTTTTGTATTTCTGTCTGCCAAAATGAGTGTTTGGCTTGGGGTTGTTTTTCGGAGTGTGGCAGATGAAAAGCACGGACCGCTTGCCGTTGTGGGTACGGGGCGATCCGTGCAGACTCTCAACCGAATAAAAATGAGAGTACTTGAGTGTTTATTAAGCTATGAATCAAGAATCCATCTGCATTGGTTGCAAGGTTAACAGGTGGGAGTCGTAATTCGATGTAAAGTTGGGCACTTTTTTAGTATATGCGAAATTCTTTTTGTTACGATTTTATTACAATTTTGGCTTAGCTCCTTGCCGGTATTTGTCGGGCCGATAGTGAAAAGAGTTGGCTCAACAGAAAAAACTGTTGAGCCAACTCTTTTGCTGTGTGTGTGCTTGGTGCGTGCCTATCGCATGACTTTTTTTCCGTCGACGATATATATGCCGCTAGGCAGTTCGTGGAGTTTTCTGCCGGCAACTTTTCGTCCGTCGAGGGTGTAGATGCCTTTGTGCTGCGGGTGCACGGCTGTTTGCTCTATGCCGCTTGGCGGGGTGTAGGGGGGCAACAGGGTGTTAAGGTAGTCTATGTTGCGCTGATACCATTCGCTTACGTATTGCACTTCGGTGTCGATGTCGGCTAGAGGCACGGGGTTGTTTTCCCATCGGTTTACTTCGCGCTTCCATGCTCCCGATTCTTTGAAGAGTTCCTTATAGCTGTTGATGCGCTGCATCACGCTGTCGTGTGAGAGGGTGGTTTCCTTTAGTTCGTTCCATCTCACTCTCACGCTGTCACGGAATCCTGCCACGTTTTTGCTGAAGAGCCGGGAGAGGGGATATACGCGGGTGACGTATGTGGTGTCGGCCGTGCGGTCGTGGCGTTTGCCGTCCCAGAGTCCGCCCAGCGAGCTGTCCATGTCCCATACGGTGAAGATGAACTGATGGCCTTTCTCAAGGTTCTTGATGCTCATGAACATGTTTTTCATGCCGTTGTCTTCGAGGTTGAAGGCCAGCTGCTCAGTGACGTAGTTGACAAGGTTGGGCATGTGCATGAACTCTTCGAGGTGTTCTGCAAAGTAGGTTTCGGAGCGCTTGCTGAAGCTGATGAGGTTACGCAGTGGCACCCATACGCTCTGTTGCGGATATTCGTCGGGGTATTTCAGTTCCCATCCGCCCCAGGTGAGTGTGGCTGGCGGGGTGCTGCTGCTGGTCGACTTGAGATAGGTGTCGTCGCCCCAGCTTTCGCCCTTGATGAGCAGTCCGCGTGTGGTGGCGTGGGTTTGGGTGGAGTCGAGCAGCACTTTTGTGAGGTTGAGCAGCTTGCGGTTTATTTTGTCGGTGAAGCAATAGAGCCCGTGGTAGCGCCCGTTGAAGAACACTTCGACGAAGCGGCCCACGGTGCCGTTGCGGCTGTTGTAGTTTGAGGAGTAGGGCAGGCGGTCTATTTGGTTCCACACGTCGAAGCATACGCGGTTGCGCATGCGGATTCGGTCGATGGCCATAGCGTCGAGAATCCAGGTGTGGTCCTTGCGCAGGCCCAGGGCGTTGACATCGAGGTCCTCGCCCGCTGGGGTGAAGAGTTTTACGTTGAACGAGCGCTTCTTATAGTTTGAGGCCGATGCGCCGCGATATTTGAACTGGGCCACCCATGCGGTGTCGTGCTCGGTGGTATTGCCGTCGGTTATGCGGAAGGTGCCGTCGGTATAGGTGCTGCCGTTCACGCTGCCTGCATTGATTTCTATAATGGGCAGGAAGGTGAAGACGAGGGGTTGGCGCAGAATTTCTTCGCCGTCTTTGGTGATGATGAGCTCATAGTCGTTGTCGCACGAAATGTTTCGAATGTTGAAACCTGTGGCTGTGCGGGTGGCTCCGTTGCCTGCCACGTTCACTATGTAGGTGGAATTGTCGTCGGCAGCCTTGTCGAAGGTTACGGTGGCCGAAAAGTTTTTGCCTCCGCCGCGCAGGCTTTCGGGCAGCGAGAACATATAGCTTCCCGAGCTGCGGTCGCCGACGAGTTGCTTGTTGTTGATGCGCAGCGAGCTGAGCACGCTTGTCTTGGCTCCGTAGTCGCCCACCTCTTTGCCGTCTGAGGTGAATATGCGTATGGCCTCGAAGCCGTCGGTGAGCAACATGCCGAGGGAGGCATACGTGTAGGTCCCTCCGGGCTCGCTGTAGGATACGAAGCGCAGGTAGAAATTGGCGTCGGAGAGTAGGGTTATTTCAAAGTTGTCGCCGTTGTATACGATTTGCCAGCGATTGTCGTCGCTCACATCGGCACTTACCATGCCCAGGCTGGCATATCGCTGGCCGCCCCAATTTTCGAAGATGCAGGCCAGGTAGGTCTGCGTCTGAGCGTTCTGAAGCGTGTAGCCGTTGCCCGACTTGCGTATGTACCAGTAGTCGACGTTGCTGTATCCGCCCGTGCTGTTGTCGTACGTAGGGTAGGGGTCGCCCCACGAGGTGTCTACATAGAGGGCTCCTTCGCCGCTCGACGTGGCTATGCGATACTTGGTATTTTCGTCGAACGTCTGGGCTGTGGCGGCGGTGCTGAACGTAAGGAATATGGTTAGGATGGCGTAGAATAGCTTGTTCATGGTGATTGCTGAAATTATCGGCACAAATGTACAACTATTTTTCTGACTGCGACTTGGATTTAACCTATTTTATTTTTCTCGACAAAAGAAGAGCATCTGCACTTCCCTTAGTAAAGGAGTTCAGATGCTCAATGTTTCGTGTGGCAGTGAGGCTGCCTTTTAGTGGCGCTGTCGACGTACGCTGAAGGAGCCCGATTTCGAGGAGCTGCTCTTCTGCTTGGTCGATTTTTGTTTGCTGGCGCTGGCCGACTTGCTCGAGGAGCGGCGGCCCGAGGTTGAGCGACGCGCGGTGCGCTTGGGTTTTGTGGCCTCGGCTTCAGTCGTGCTGTCATTGGCCACGGGCTTTGCTGCCACCGTGTCGCCGCGGAAGACGTGTTGCTCAAAGTCGGAGAGCTCTTTCTCAATGCGCTCGCGCTCCTTGCGCAGGCTGGTGGTGTCGTTTTCGTCGCTCACCAGGATGCGGTCCTGCAGGTTCACCGTTTTGTAGATGTCGCCCTTATACATGCGTTGCATAAAGTAGTCGTCGGTCGACATCGAGGCGGCATTATTCAGGTTGCTCGTCAGGATGATGTGCTTGCTCAGGTAGGGCGCGGCTTCCTCATAGTTTACCCAGAACATGGGCACCCTCGACCACGACCCTCCAAAGTCGCCGCCGCGCTGCAACACGGGGCACAGGGCCGTCACCTTGCTGTTGAAGGTGGCCGTGTGCTGATCGTAGTAGATCGACTCCTTGATGAAGAAGAACTTCACCACGTCGCTGGGCAGGTCGGCATCGTTCACTCTGACGGCGCCTTTGTCGTTTTCCTCGTAGTTAATCTGGAATTTGTTCATGATATCCTTGGCCTTCACCTGCTTCGACGGACTGAAGTTCTCATTGCCGTCGAGCCCATATTCATAGGCCTTCACCTGTCCGCGCAGAATGAGTTTGAAGAGGTAGGTGAACAGGTTGGTTTGGTTGCCCTGGGGCGTAATGGGATAGTAGAGGGCGGCATTCTCGTCCTTCGAAAGGTCGAGCTCGCGATAGATGTCGCGGCGCCACTCTGCATCGTGAGGCATCTGCTGTGCCACGGGAAATTCGCGATAGGTAGCGCCCAGTTTCTTCTTCTCGGCGGCAGTTTTCTCTGTCGAGGCTTGTTGTGCGCGGCGCTTGGCAGGCTGAGCCACGGCAGCCGTGGCCAGCATGCAAATGGCGATGGTGAACAATATCTTTTTCATAAAAATTTGTGATATGCTATTGAAGAATGATTTCTGTGGCCGATGGCAACGTGCGCTCAATGCCGTCAGGGCCAATGGCGCGAACGCTGCTGATGTAGAAACGCTGTCCGGCACGCAGCGAGCGGATGAGGTTACGCTGTGCTTCGGTTACCTGGGAGCCGTGCGAACGCTCGGGAATGATGTTGCCCATGCGGTCGAAGAACACCATTTCAAAGCTCAGCACGCGGAAGGGAATGTCGAGCAGGCCGTCGTCGATGGCAGCGCCCACGCTCTGGATGCCTACCACGGCCGATTTGGCCACGCGACCGCCCTGAAAGTGCTCGCCTCCAATGACGACATAGGCGGTGGGGTCGGGCAGCTTGCGCACGCGGAAACTGAAGGAGCCCATGCTCTGTGGCCTGCCGTTGACGACGCCGCTCACGTTGAACGTCACGTTCTGGCCCACAGCGGCAGGGCGGGCAATGTATTTGCCGTTGCCCTTCGACGTGAGCTGGCCTCCCTGCATGGTGATCGAAATTTTGTCGGGGCTAATGCCGCTGGCGCTCACGCTCACAGGGTTCTCATAGCCGGCATAGAGTACGTTCATCAGGTCGGCCGCCACTGTGGCACCGTTGGGCGGGGCTATGACGTTGTATTTCTGCACAAAGTCGCGGCGAATGATTTCGCCTGCGGCGTTGGGCATCGTGATGTAGCCCGAAAAGCTGTATTCGCCGGGGCTGCCCACACGGAAGCTGTAGTTTCCGTTGCCCGAAATCTCGCGTCCGTTCACAAAAATCTGAGGGCGCTGCGTGGTGTCGACGGCAGCCATCAGAATGCGGCTGCGAAACTCGTCGCCGGGGAAGAGGGTGGTGGCTTCGGCCAGCACATAGGCTCCGAGCTCGTTCACACGGATGTCTTTCACATCGACATTGGCAATGAGCGTGTGGAGCACCTCGTTCTCAGCCTTTCTCACGTCGCTCTGCAACTTCGAGAGCATGGTGACGGCAGCAATGGCGGGCATTTGCTCGAACATGTATTCCTGCCAGTTTTGCCCAATGGTTTCTTTCGTCTTGGGCACATCGGTAGCCAGGTTGCTGGCCATGATGGCACGATGGCGCGGGTCGGAAACGTAGGTGAGAATCTTTTCGCGAAAGGCCTTTATCTCGTTGAAGAGTTTTTTGCCGCGCTGGCTCACGGGGTTGAGCATGATTTCCTCGGCAGCATTGAGGTCTTCCTTGTTGTTGAGGTTGTTGGGGTCGCCCTTCTTGCCGTCGGCAGCGCGGGCTATAGCCCATTTCGACTGCTCGGCAAAGTTATAGAGTGAGTCGCTCATGGCCTTCACCTGCTTGGCTTTTTCAAACCAGCTGTGCACCTTTTCGGGGTTGGCCTTGAGCTGTTCCTCGAAGTCGTTATATAGGTCTTGGTTCTCCTTCATGGCGTTTTCGGTGGTGCGGCTCAGGCTGTTGCCCACCAGGGTGAAGCCTTTGAGCACGTCGTTCGAGACGTTGAGCGCCAGCATGGCCATCAGTACGATGTACATCAGGTTGATCATCTTTTGGCGCGGAGAAACCGGTTTCTTTTTAATTGCCATTCTTTTGGGGTGAATGTATGTTTGTCTGAAGAATTATGGGGGAGTGTGCCGCGAGTTTGCCTTTATTCAGCTGCAGCTCCGCCGGCAGCTTTGGCGTTGATGGTGAGAGCCTTGATCATGCGGGCATAGACGCCGTTGAGCTCTTCGATTTGGCGTACGAGCTGATGCGTCTGCTCATTGATTTGGTCGATGGTGACAATCTGCGAACTGGCTCCTTTGAGTTGCAGCTCATAGATGGAGTTAATGCTCGTGAGTGTGCGGCTGAGGCGCTCCATTTCTTCGTTGTCGTGGGCCATGCGGGCGCCTTGTTCTTCAACCTTCGAGAGAGTGTCGGTGAGGTTGCGCAGGCGTTCAATGTAGGTTTTCGTAACGGCTTCCATTTCGGGAGCGAGTACGGCTTGGGCGCGGCGCAGGAGCTCGTTGTTGGCTTCGCGTATGATGGTGGAGAGCTGCTCGGCATCGGCATCTTTGGGGATAGTGATGCCGGCTGCTGCTGATTCGGGAAGCACTTCGCCCGAAGCCACTGGGGCTGCCTTGATATCTGTGACTTGTTCGCCTGAGATTGCCGGTGCCTGGTCGGGCGCTGCTGCCGTATTCTGGATGCCTGTGCCTATGACGATGGTGCCTCCGCCGGTGGGCACATTGCCCTTGACCATAATGTGGCTGCCTTCTTGAGTGTCTGTGGCTTGTTCTTGTTCGCTGGCCTCAATGGCCGTGGCTTGTGTGAAGGTGGCCGTTTGTCCTTTTTCGAGGGATGCAGCAATTTCTTCGTCGGTCTGGAAGGTGTCGGGCAGTTCTTTACCTATGCTTGATTTCTCGAACGGACGGTCGAAGGCCGAGATGAAGAATACGATGACCTCGGTTCCCATGCCCAGAAAGAGCATGAGGTTGCCACCTGGCATGTGTGTGAGTTTGAAGAGGGCACCGAGGATGACGATGGAGGCTCCCCAACTGTAGGCGTAGTTCAGGAACGTTTGTCCCGGCACGCTGTCCATCCAGCTTTGCAGGCGTATGACGAAATTAATGGGTTTAGGCATATTTTTAGAAAGGTGTTTTTGTCGGTTTGTGTTTTAGGGGATGTTGTTTTTGCGGGCTCGGGGATTCTATTTTTTCCCTTTTTGTTTGCCTGTAGCGGTGGTGGCTTTTGAGCGTACGCACCGGAATCCTACGTAGCTGCGCGGTTGGTTTTGGTATTCGAAGGTGCGCCATGCTGAGCGTATGTAGCTGATGGGGTCTTTCCACGAGCCGCCGCGCACACTCTTGCGTTTGAGCATGTAGGGGTCTTCCTGTGCGGCTTTGTAGTCGAGCTCGGGATTGAGGTCGGCCATGGCTTTTACGCCGGCTTCGGTATAGACTGTGTTTGTCCATTCGGCCACGTTGCCGGCCATGTCGAAGAGGCCGTTGGAATTGGCTCCGTAGTTGCCTACGCGCGAGGTAATGAGATTTCCGTCTTCGGTGTAGTTGCCGCGGTCTGGCTTAAAGTTGGCATAGAAGCATCCTTTGTCGTTTTTGCTGCTTTCGCCGTCTTCGGTTTTCTCCCATGGGAAGGGGTTGTTTTCTTTTCCGCGTGCGGCATATTCCCATTCAATTTCTGTGGGCAGGCGATAGCGCTGAATATAGCGTGCTTGTGGGCCCATGCCTTTCAGAAGGTATTGTGTGCGCCATGCGCAGAAGGCTTGTGCCTGTTCCCACGTCACTCCTACTACGGGATAGTCGTTGTATGAAGCCGACGAGAAGTAGAGCTTCATGTAGGTTTCGTTGTTGGCATTGGTGAAGTCGTTCACCCAGCAGGTGGTGTCGGGATAGATGTTGACGATATAGGTGTTCAGAAAGTCGTAGAGGCTCGAGAGCGGGCGCTCTATGGTTTGGCGCACAATGCGTCCGTCATCGTCCACATAGGCGGTGTCTTTCGATATCATCACCACTTCTTCGGGGTCTACGTTCACGTCGGTGTTGAGGTTGCGCTCGTTGGGGTCGAGGCGATATTTGCGCAGGGCGGCTTTCTCGTAGTCGAACACTTCGTAGCGATAGATCATCTGCTTGGCATCGAGCATTTTTGTGCCGTCGATGGGGTGGTGGATATATACGCTTTCGATGGCCCGCTCCTGATCTTCGTTAGGTTTTTTTGGCAGTGAGCGCGACCAGTCGAGGTGGGGTGTCACGGGGTCGCCATTCTTGTCTTCAGTAATTTTGAAGGTTTCGTCGCCGCCATAGGTGGGGTCGGCCAGTCGTTCGCGGATGATGCTGTCGCGCACCCAGTTGACAAACTCTCTGTACATGGCGTTGGTCACCTCGGTTTGGTCCATCCAGAAACCGTCCACACTGATTTCGCGCGAAGGTATGTTCTTGCCCCAGAGCGAGTCGTTGTGCTCAAGACCCACCTTTAGGAAGCCTCGTTTTACTTCTACCATGCCGTAGGGCACGGGTTCGTTGAATGCTACGCCGCGTGCACCGGTCACTTCGCCGCCATTCTGCATGGCATTGCGATTTCCCGCACAGGCTGCAAGCGTTGCTATGCAGAGGGCGGTGAGTAGCGTGTTTATTGCGATGTGTTTCATATGCTGTGATGTGTTTCTTTCTTTATTTTTAGAGCCAGCGCACGCTTTTGTGATAGTTGCGGCCGCGTTTTCCCAGGGCGAGGTCAAGGCTGTAGCCCAGTGTCACCTCGTGTTGCCCGGCGTCGAGCCCCATGCCGCCGGTGAAGGCTTCGTAGCTGTAGCTCAGGTTCACACCGTGAAACCGCCCGCCCACAAAGAGCGTGACGGAATGTTGCGGACTATATGAGGCGCCGCCGTAGAAGCGCTTCTTTTCGCGCTCGTAGCGCAGGCAGGCCGTGAGCTGAGCCCGAAATGAAGTGCCGTCATAGTGGAGCAACACGCAAGGGTCTATCTTGAATAACGGATTTCGGGTCTTTATATTGTATCCCGCCGTGAAATAATAATCGCGCACGCGGCGTATCTCGTTCGTTTCGCCAAGCATGACGGTGGGAGCCAGCAGGTGGAGCGACGACAGGCCCACACGCAGCGGCCCGCGCTGATAGTATAGACCGGCCGAGGCGTCAAATCTGGAGCCGCTCACCTGGCTCTGCGGAAAAGCCGCATCGCCGGCATCGTCGAGGTCGGCCTTCGATCCGTCCACCGATTCGTTGAGCATGTCAACCTGCGCACCCACGCTGAAAGTGCCGCCCAGAAGCCTGAAGTGGTAGGCATATTGCAGCGAAAGACGCTTCGACGAAAACAAACCGAACTCATCGTTCTGGAAAAGCGCACCCACGCCGTGGCGAGTGTTCCCAATGGCAAAAGCCATATTGGCCATGGCCAGCATCGTGCCCCCGGCATCCTCATAGCCCATAGCATGGCTCTGATAGGCCGCATTGATCTGGAGCTCGGGCGTTCGGCCAGCCGCCGCAGGATTGAACTGAGGCTCCAGCTCAAAATAGTGGGCAAATTGAGGCTCCTGCTGCGCTTGCATGCGCAAACTTCCAAAACTCCAGCCAGAGATGAGCAGGAGCATCGGAAGAACAAGGAATGGAGAAAATCTGTAGCAGTTGAGCTTCATAAAAAATAATACCCTCGTGAGGCACTTTGCGTTCTTTAAAAACAAAAAAAACGCGCATTTATTGTATAAAACAAACGAAAAAAAATAAGTCCAAGGATTTTGCTATTACGTGAAATCCACTAAATTTGCCGCGAATTGGGTTTTAATAGGCTAAACCGAAGACCCTTTGTTGTATCACTTTTTAAATCTTATCAAAAACTATCATGAAAAAAATCACAATGTCTTTGCTGGCCGTTGTTCTCGGAGGAATGACGCTGGCTTCGTGTGGATCGAAAACCGCTGGCTCTGCCGATGCAGAAGCCGTTGACACCGCAGCCGTAGAGGCCGTGCTTCAAGGCGAAGGCGCCCTTAACGCCGACGGACAGAGCACCATTGCCGCCCTGGCTGTAACAGGCGACGCCGCTGCCGACCTCAAGGCCCTGGCTCAGGAAGTAGCTGCCAATGCCACCAAGTATAACGCCACACAGTGGGCCGAAGTGAAGGACAAGGCTGCTGCCATTCTCGCAAACGTGAAAGCTGCCAACCTCAGCGGTGACGAAGTTACCAAACTCACCGAAACCGTGAACGGTTATCTCAACAGCTCAACCGCATCGCTCGCCTCTAAGGCCCTCGAAGCTGTAACCGGAAGCGCCCCTGTGCAAGGAGCCGTAGAAGCTGTGGCTAAGGGACAAGAAGCCGTAGATGCTGCCAATGCCAAAGTGGAAGAAGGCAAGGCTGCCGTAGAAAACGCCAAGGCAGCTGTCGACGAAAAGGTTCAGAAAGGCAAGGAGCAAGTGGAAGCTACCAAGAAAAACGTTGAAGCTGTGGGCGAGGCCGCAAAAGGCACCGTAGATGCAGCCAAAAAACTCCTTGGCAAATAAGCCGCTACACACCTTAATATAATATTATAGCCGCCGACAGCTCCCCATTTCAAGAGCGTGTCGACGGCTTTTCTTTTTTGTCGACAAAAAAAGAGTTGGCTCGACAGTTTTGCCTGTCGAGCCAACTCTTTAAACTATCGAGCCGATAGTTTCTGCGCCTGCTTTATGCAAACATACAAAAAATCCCCGTCTGCAAACGCATGTACGTTCGCAGACGGGGATTTACTTTCAACACCCCAGTTCACTGCCACATTTATAGCGGCAGCCATCAGGAAAACTCAGAGGCGCTGCCACGCGGCAGCTTATTCCTCTTCGCTTTCTTGTGTTTGGATTTACGTTTTTTCTGAGGTTTTACTTAGAATTGTTGTTGGTTTTAAGAAGAGTATTATTTATAAGCGCGCTTACAAGGTGCATCTCGGGCCCCTGCGGCCTTCGCTGGAAGAGAGTTCCTGCCCCAAAAGTTGTTCCTCCACTC
>CADBQP010000063.1 GCA_902796835.1 uncultured Bacteroidales bacterium | reverse complement strand
TCCAGCGAAGGCCGCAGGGGCCCGAGATGCACCTTGTAAGCGCGCTTATAAAGAATACTCTTCTTAAAACCAACAACAATTCTAAGTGAAACCTCAGTAAACAAAGCGTTATCAATCTGAAATAGCAAAGAAAGCGATAAGGTGCTGCATAGTTGGCACCTGAGTTTTCCTTATGGCTGCCGCTACGAATGTAGCAGTATGCTGGGGCGATGTAACGGAAATCCCCGTCTGCGAGCGTATGTGCGTTTGCGGACGGGGATTTTTGTATGTATTTGAAGGGGGCGACAATTTTCGTAAGAACAAAAGTATGATAATGTTTTGTTCTTAAAATGACGGGATTGGTGTTTTTCGCATAAAAAATCGCCAACTTTTCTCACGAAAAATTGGCGAAATGAAGTTCATTCAGATTTCCTTGCCAAGTTTCGAGGGCTGACGAACTTCACAGTCAGTTGCCTTCGAGGATTACGGCGCCCGTTTTGCCGGGGCTATGATGGCGAGGCGCGGCCCATCGATGCTTCGCAGCATAATGTAGCCGCTCAAACACTATTTATGTGTTTATGCAAAGGTACATTTATTATTACTATTGCTTTCTGAATTGTTCCAATCCTTTTTGCAGGAAGTCAACGTATTTGTCGACATCCTCGTCGTAGGAATAGCTGCGGCCGAGGGGCATTCCCTTCTGGTTGAGCAACACATAGAATGGCTGTGTTTGCGCGCCGAATTTGGAGCGCTGCAGGTAACTCCATCGGTCGCCCACGGTGCGCAGGGTTGTTGTTTTTCCGTTTTCCTGTACTTCGATGGGTTCGGGCAGTCGTGTTTTATCGTCTACATAGAGCGAGATGAGCACGTAGTCGCCCGTGAGAAGTTTTCGCACACGGCGGTCACTCCACACGGCCATTTCCATTTTTCGGCAGTTCACACAGCCGAAGCCCGTGAAGTCGACCATGACTGGTTTTCCCGTGAGCTTGGCATAGGCCATGCCTTTTTCATAGTCGGTGAATTTTGCTTCTACGTTTTGTCCTTCGTTGAGGTTGAAGTCTTGGGTCGACATGGGGGGCGCAAACGCGCTGACAGCCTTGCAGGGTGCTCCCCAGAGTCCGGGCACCATATAGACGGCAAATGCTATTGAGGCAAGAGCCAGGAAGAAACGCGGCACAGAGGTTTGTCGCTCGTCGGGGTCGTCGTGGGGGAACTTGATGAGTCCCAACAGATAGAATCCGAGCAGGGCGAAGATGACGATCCAGAGTGCAAGGAATGTTTCGCGGTCGAGCAGGTGCCATCCGTAGGCGAGGTCGGCCACGGAGAAGAACTTGAGGGCGAAGGCGAGTTCGAGAAATCCGAGCACTACCTTGATGGTGTTCATCCAGCCTCCACTGCGCGGTGCGCTCTTGAGCCACGTGGGGAAGAGGGCAAAGAGGGTGAAAGGCAGTGCGAGGGCTATGGCAAAGCCAAGCATGCCGATGGTGGGTGCCAAGGCTGTGCCTCCGCTTGTGCTCACCTCGACGAGCAGGAAGCCGATGATGGGACCGGTGCACGAGAATGAGACGAGGGCCAGTGTGAAGGCCATGAGGAAGATGCTGAGCAGACCGGTGGCCGACTCAGACTTTTTATCGACGGCGTTGCTCCACGACGAGGGCAGTGTGATTTCGAAGCCGCCCAGGAAACTGGCTGCAAACACCACCAGCATGAGGAAGAACAGCATGTTGAAGATGGCGTTTGTAGAGAGGTCGTTGAGGGCGTTGGCTCCAAAGATGGCGGTGATGAGCAAGCCCAGGGCTACGTAGATTACGACGATGCTGATGCCGTAGGTGATGGCATCGCGCAGACCTCGTGCCTTGCTTTCGCTCCGCTTGAGGAAGAAGCTGACGGTCATGGGAATGATGGGCCACACACAGGGTGTGAAGAGGGCCACGAGGCCGCCCAGAAATCCAAGCAGGAAGATGTACCAGAGCGACATGTTGGCATAGTCGTTGTTTTCGCCGAAGGCCTTGAGTTCATCGGTTACGGGGCTATACCACTGTGCCAGCTCGTCGGCATCGGCCTCTTGCTGCATGGCTACTGCCATCAGAGTGTCGGCCTGCAGGCTGTCGGCAGCGGCGGCGACCAAGGCTTGTGCTTCGTCGGGGGTCTGGGGCTTAGCGTTTTTCTGGGCCTCGGCTGCAATGGCTGTTTTGTTGTCAGAGGACGGGGTTGCCGCGGCAGGGCCATCGGTTCCCGAAAGGCTGCAATCCACGCTGGTGGGGGGCAGACAGTTTTGGTCGTTGCAGGCACCATAGGTGAGGTAGCCTTTAAGGTTGTAGTTTTTTTCGGTGAGGCGCACACGCTGTGTGAAGGTGGCTGTGCCTTCAAACATGCGCACGTCCATTTCGAAAATGGGGTCGTGAATTTTCTTTTCGCCTGCTCCGGGTTTGAGTGTGCCCACAAGTTCCACGCCGCTTTTGGCGTCTGTGCTGAATTCGGCCTGCGTGGGTCCGCCGTCGCCAAATCCGTTGGAATAGATGTGCCATCCGCGATCGGCCTTTCCAGTGAAGACGATGTCTATTTCGGTGGGGCTCACGCGCTTGTAGGCCACGTTGAAGCTCACTTGTGCAAGGGCAAAGGTGGCAGTGAGCAGAAACAGGCTTATCAGTGATAGTGCTTTTTTCATTAGTGGTGTTTAGTTCGATAGCAGAGCGCAGAAGGGGAAAATCCTTCTACGCTCCGCCATAGAATTAGGGAAAAATGTGTTGTCTTGGGGTGAGTCGGTGCCTACTCGGTGAAGTCGTCGGGGAGCATGACTACGGTGGCGCAGTTGTTTTGCTTGAGAAGCTTGGTGTTGACAAACTTCTGGATGTCGGCCGATGTCACTGATTTCTGCACTTTTTCGTAGTCGGAACGCTTGTCGATGCCCCAGTTGTTATAGGCGCGGATGAGGCCCTCCCAATAGGAGTTTTTCTTTTGTGCGTCCATATACGACTTGACGTTGTATTCGGTGGCTTTGTCGAGTTCTTCCTGCGTCACTCCGCCCTTACCGATTTCATCGATGCCCTGCTTGATGAGAATGAGTGCACTGTCGACCTTGGCAGGCTTCACGGGGCAGATGATTTGCATGGTGTATTCGGGTTTTACGCCGGCTTCGAGTTCGGCCATGGCCTGCACGCTGTAGGCCATGCTGCCTTCTTCACGAATGCTCTTGAGGTAGCGCTGCGAGAGAATTTGTCCCAGCACGTCGACCACGGCCTCGTCTTTTAGGGTGAAAGGTTCGTCGCCGTGCCACACCTGAACGATGTATCCCTTTGGTGTTTCCATTTTGCGCTCAAAGCGGTTGGTTACCACTCCCTTGAAGGCTTCCACGCTCTTGGTGGGTTTGGCCTCGCGCTTGGCTGCCGCGGGCAGAGAGGCTATGTATTGCTCCACGTATTGGCGCAGGTTTGCCTCGTCGAAGGCTCCGGTGAAGTAGAAGTCGAAGTCGCCGGCGCTCTTGAAGCGCTCTTGATAGATGCGACGCATTGCATCGTAGTTGAGTTTGTCGAGATCGGCTACCTTGAGGGGCTTCACGAAGGGATGGTTTTGATAGATGGTAGATACGATGCTATCGCGCAGGGCTGTTTCGGGCACCTTGTCGGTGTTTTCGAGCGAGAGGCGCAACAAGTTGAGGGTGGAATTGTAGCTGTCTACATCGTTGCCAGGGGCAGTGAAATAGAGGTAGATGAGTTCGAAGAGGGTGGCAAGGTCCTTGGGGGTGCTGGTGCCCGACATGCCCTCGGCCGTTTCGGTGAGCGACACGCTGACGCTGGCTTGCTTGCCGGCCAATGCCTTTTCGAGCTCAGTTTGCTTGAAGTTGCCAAGACCCGTGGTGTTGATAATGCTGGGCATGGTGCCGGCATTGAGCACGTCGGCAGGAGCCACGGCCCAAAGTCCGCCCCAGCTGTGGGCGCTCATTTTCACCTGGCTCTCGTCGAAGTCGGTCTTCTTGAAGTATACGTTGGCTCCGTTGGAGAGCTCCCACTTCTTATATCCGAACTTCGACTCGCTCTCCTTGACGATTTTTCCGGGAGCGGGCAGTTGGGCTATGAGGGGCTCGTTGCGCACATTGTCCACGTAGGCCTCAAGCTGGGCAGCCTTAGCGGCAGCCACGGCGGCCTTGATTTCGTCGACCGTGGGCACCACGATGTCCTCCTTGTCGGGATAGCAGCCAAGAACCACAAAGTTGCTGTCGGTAGAGGCCACGTATTGTTTCACCACTTCGTTGATGACTTCGGCAGGAATGTTGGGGGCCAACATCTGGTAGTTGTTATAGTCGGTTTCGATGCTCGAAGTGGGGGTGCCGTCGAGGAAGGCACGCACATAGCGATTTACGTAGTAGGAATTCTGCTGCTTGTTGCGGTTGTTATATTGTGCCTCGCGGGCGCTGAGGAATTCCTCGCGTGCACGTATCACCTCGGTGTTGGTCAGTCCGAAGCGATGAACGCGCTCCATTTCCTGCATGACACATTGCATGGCAGCTGCGTCCTGCCCGGGCTTGGGAAGCAAATACAGGGTGAAGGCATCCATTGTCTTCGTCAGGCCCAGCATTTTGCCATCGAATACGAAAGCTCCGCCAAAGGGGCAGTCGGGCTTTTGCGAAAGCTCGTTGAGGCGGGCATTGAGTGCGGTCTGTATGACGCTGTTCATGTAGTCCATAGCCAGGGTGGCTGCCGTGTTGCGAATCTCGCGGGGCATGGGCTCGTGCTTGTAGAGTATCTGATAGATTATCTGCGCTTGCTCCTTGTCCTTGTCGATGATGTAGATGGGCTGCGGGGTTGAAGGCACGGGATAGTCCACGTAGGGAGCCTCGTTTTCGGGGTTTTTCAGGGTTGAGAAGATTGTCTTAATCTTTTTTTCCACCTGGTCCACATCAATGTCGCCCACTACGACGATTCCCTGAAGGTCGGGGCGATACCACTTGTGATAGTAGGCACGCAGGGTATCGTAGGCAAAGCCGTCGACCACCGACATGAGCCCGATGGGGAAGCGGCGGCCATAGCGCGAGCCGGGGAAGATGGTTTCGAGATTGCGCTCAAAAATACGCATTATGGCGCTCGAACGCAGGCGCCACTCTTCGTGGATGACACCGCGCTCCTTGTCGATTTCGTCGGCCTCGAGCAAGAGCGAGTTCGACCAGTCGTGCAAAATGAGCAGGCACGAATCAATGTGGCCGGGTGTCACGGGCACGTTGTCGATGTTGTATACCGTTTCGTCGGTAGAGGTATAGGCATTGAGCTCGCCACCAAACTGGATGCCGATGCCCTGCAAATACTCAATGAGGCTGTTGCCGGGAAAGTGGGTGGTGCCGTTGAAGCACATGTGTTCCAGGAAGTGGGCCAGTCCGCGCTGGCTCTCCTCCTCCTGCACTGAGCCCACACGCTGGGCAATGTAGAAGTTGGCGCGATCCTTGGGCAATTCGTTGTGACGAATGTAGTAGGTCAAGCCGTTGTCGAGCTTTCCGATGCGCACGGCCTCGTCTTGAGGCAATGGGGGCATCATCTGGGCCTGCACAGCCAAAACGGGCAGGGCAAGCAGCAAGAAGAATAATCTTTTCATAGGATTATGAGTTTGTTATGATTGGATTTTCGTTACAAAATATGCGCAAAAATACACGAAAAATATGAATGCAAAACTTTTTTCAGAAATATTAACTTGCGCATGCGCGCTTTTTGAGTTTTCAACCAACATACGGCCGCCCACACGCAAAGAGACTGCATGGCGGAAATTCTTCGATGAAACGGCCGATTTTATTCTACAATCCGCCCACCCCTATTCCATTCTTGCCTTTCGACAGGAGGCAAACTGTTGAGCCGTTTCGAAAAACAGTTGAGCCAACTCTTCAAACTACTGAGCCAACTCGAAAAAAAACACGCCACCAAGAAAAGGCAGAAACGTAGGCCCACCACAAAAAAAATGCTAAAAATATAGAAAAAGACACCAGATACGGTCTTTATTTCGTAATTTTGCCCACTACTTGGGCCCTTGCGCCCCACTACTACCCAGAATAAACACACAAAAAACCTATTCACACACACATTTCATGAAGCAATACAATCTTGTGAACAACGCACTGGGATGGCTCGTCTTTGCCATCGCAGCCTGCACCTACTGTCTGACGGTGGAGCCCTCGGCCAGTTTTTGGGATTGTCCGGAGTTCATAGCCACAGCCTTTAAGCTCGAAGTAGGCCACCCACCCGGTGCGCCCTTCTTCATGCTCACGGGCAACTTCTTTTCGCAGTTTACGAGCGACCCGGCGCAGGTGGCCCTCATGGTCAACATCATGTCGGCACTGCTCAGCGCCTTCTGCATACTTTTCCTCTTCTGGAGCGTAACCCACCTGGCCCGCAAACTCATAGTGGACAAGGGCAACGAGCCCACGCCCTGGCAGACCATGGCCATCATGGCAAGCGGCATTTGTGGAGCCCTGGCCTATGCCTGGAGCGACACTTTCTGGTTCTCGGCCGTTGAAGGCGAAGTCTATGCCTACAGCTCCATGTTTACGGCACTCGTGTTCTGGCTCATACTGAAGTGGGAAAACCGCGCCAACGACCCCGGCAGCGACCGCTGGCTCGTGCTCATATTCTACCTCACCGGGCTGTCCATCGGCGTACACCTGCTCAACCTGCTCTGCCTGCCCGCCATCACGCTGGTCTACTACTACAAGAAGAACCCCGACGCCAGCCTCAAGGGCTCGCTCATAGCCCTGGCTATCAGTTTTGGCCTCGTGGCCGCCGTGCTTTACGGCGTTGTGCCCGGCATCGTGAAAGTGGGCGGATGGTTCGAACTCTTCTTTGTCAACACCGTGGGCCTCTCGTTCAACTCGGGCGTGGTGGTCTACGTCCTCGTACTCATAGCCATCGTGCTGACAGCCATCTGGAGCACCACCAAGAGCAACCGAAAACTCATCAACGCCCTCTTCATCGTGAGTGTGGCGCTGCTGGGCATACCCTTCTATGGCAAAGGCTTCACAAGCCTCGCTATCGGCATCGTGGTGCTGGGAGCCCTCTATGTACTGCTCAACATAAAGCGCGGAGGCGAATACCTGCTGCGCAAGCGCATGCTCAACACATCACTCCTGTGCATGCTCATGCTCATGATTGGATATAGCACCTACGCCGTCATCGTGGTGCGCTCCGTGGCCAACCCGCCCATGGACCAAAACTCGCCCGAGGACATCTTCACCCTCGGACAATACCTGAACCGCGAGCAATATGGTTCGCGCCCCCTCTTCTATGGAGAGTCATACCTTTCGCAACCCGTAGACATCAGCAAGGAAGAGCGCATGCAACGCCACGAAAAACAAGACCCCAACGAGCCCGACAGATACGATGAAGTGGAAGTGAACGGCTCCTACGAATACCCCTCCGGCATGAAGATGCTCTTCCCCCGCATGTATTCGCGCGACCACGCTGCGCAATATGAAGCATGGCTCGGAGGAGTGGACAAAAAATCTGTTTCGTTCAGCTTCAACGACAACGGACGCGAAGTGGGCCCCTACTATGGCGAAATGCCTTCACAATGGGACAACCTGCGCTTCTTCTTCTCCTATCAGATTAATTTCATGTACTGGCGCTATTTCATGTGGAACTTCGCCGGACGCCAAAACGACATTCAAAGCTACGGAGAGCCCGAACACGGAAACTGGATTACGGGCATTCCCTTCATCGACAACATGATGCTGGGCGACCAGAGCCTGCTGCCGAAGGAACTTAAAGAGAACAAGGGCCACAACGTGTTCTACTGCCTGCCCCTGCTGCTAGGACTGCTGGGCCTCTTCTGGCAAGCCTACCGCGGCAAGCGAGGCGTGCAGCAATTCTGGGTGGTGTTCTTCCTCTTCTTCATGACAGGACTGGCCATCGTGCTCTATCTTAACCAAACGCCGCAGCAACCGCGCGAACGCGACTATGCCTATGCCGGCTCCTTCTATGCCTTTGCCATATGGGTGGGACTGGGCATCGCCGCACTGGCCGATCTCATTAACCGCTATGTTAAGAAACCAGCCGTGGGTGCAGTCATTGCCAGCGTCGTAGGCGTTTTAGTACCATTACAGATGGTGAGCCAGACATGGGACGACCACGACCGCACAGGCCGATATGCCTGCCGCGACTTTGGAGCCAACTATCTCATGACGCTGCCCGACGAGGGCAACCCCATCATCTACACCAACGGCGACAACGATACCTTCCCGCTCTGGTATAACCAGGAAGTAGAGGGAGTGAGAACCGACGCCAGAGTGTGCAACCTCTCCTATCTGCAAACCGACTGGTATACCGACCAAATGGTGCGCCCGGCATATAATTCGCCGGCACTGCCCATCGAATGGAACCGCTACGAATACGTGGACTACATGGGACATGACTACTTCCGCATCGAGCACGGGCCCAGCGAGGAACTCGAAAACATCAAGCGCACCAACCCCGACGTGAACCCCTATGACCTGAAATACATCATCGACAACTACGCACGCAAAGGGCGCAACCTGCCCACCGACTCCGTAGTGGTGAGCGTAAACAAGGAAAACGTCATCAAGAGCGGCATGATGCTACCCAACGGGCCAGAGGCTATTCCCGACTACATCACCATATCGTGGAAAAACCGCGACGGACTGCCCAAAAAGGAAATGATGATCTACGAAATGCTCGTGCGCAACGATTGGAAACGCCCCATCTACATGAGCGTCACCCTGGGCAGAGGCAACTATGCCGAGCTCGACAGCTACCTCGTCAACGAAGGACTGGCATTCCGAATCACACCCTTCCGCCTGAACGGAATGATCGATGCCAACCGCATGTATGACAACATGATGAACCGCTTCAAATATGGCAACGTAAACTGGACCGGCATCTATCTCGACGAAACAAACATGAGAATGTGTCGCACCCACCGACACATGTTTGCCGACCTCGTGAGAGCCCTGCTACAGCAAGGCGACAAGGAGCGAGCTGTCAAAGCCCTTACGAAGTGCGAAAAAGAACTGCCATACACCACCATCCCCCTCACCATAACCGACCTCGAAATGGCCGACCTGTGGCTCGAAGTGGGCAACACGCAGCATGCCCTCGACATCTACGCACAAATAGCCGAAGAGTCGATAAGCTACCTGGAATGGGCAAACACCCTGAGCAGCGGCCGACTGGCTGGCAATGCCTCGGAGTGTGCCAGCAACCTGCGCACCCTCTACATCTGCATCAACATGCTGAAAGAGAACAACAGCCCCAAAGAAAAAGCCATTTCAGAGAAATTCAACAGCATTGCTGAAAGCTCGGCTGCCATCACCGGATGGTCGTATCTGGAGCGCATTACGCAGCAAAACGCTGCCGTACAATAAGCAAGCCCGATAGCGGGCAGCGAAAGAGCCTGGGACGAAATGCCCGAAAACGCTCGCCGCTGCTCGCTATCGGCATCAATTGGAACCCTGCGCACAACTACACAATACCCTTACACAAACCATGCTCATCGAACAGCCATCCTTCTTCATGCGCTGGCTCTATCCGAAGGCTATATGGAGAATGGACAAATACGACCATTCAGTATACCTCACCTTCGACGACGGGCCCATCCCAGAAGTTACGCCGTGGGTGCTCGACATCCTCGCCCACTATGACGTGAAGGCAACCTTCTTCATGGTGGGCGACAACGTGCACAAACACCCCGATGAATTCTGCATGGTGCGCGAGCGAGGCCACCGGCTGGGAAACCACACCTATCACCACATTGGAGGACTGCGCCACGGCATCCGCAGTTACCTGCGCGATGTAGACGAGGCCAACAAACTCATCGGAACCGACCTCTTCCGCCCGCCACACGGATGGATGAAGAGCGAACAGTTCCTGGCCGTATTGATGAAATATAAAGTTGTGATGTGGGATCTCGTAACTCGCGACTATTCCACCCGACTCAACGGGCGCGACGTGTTGCTCAACGTGAGAAGATATGCACGCAACGGCAGCATCATCACCTTCCACGACTCGCTAAAGAGTCAGGACAAACTTCTTTATGCCCTTCCACGCGCCATCGAATGGCTCAAGAGTCAGGGCTATGCCTTTAAAGTATTCCCCTAAAACCTTGTCAGACATCATGCTTTCAGCCACCCTTGTGAAGCAAGAAGCGCAGGCACTCGGCTTCAGCGCCGCAGGGTTGGCGCCGGCCGAGGCCGTAGAACCCTGGCGGCAAGCACAATGGCAAGCCTGGCTTGGAGACCGCCGACAAGGAGAGATGGACTATTTGGAGCGCAATCTCGAAAAGAGACTTAACCCCACTCTGCTCGTCGACGGAGCCAAAACCATAGTATCCGTGGCCCTTGGATACTTTCCGGCTGTCTCTCTCTCGCCCGAAGGATACACCATGGCCCGCTACGCATACGGACAAGACTATCACGATGTGGTGCGCCACCGGCTCGAAGAGCTCATGCAACGTTTAGGACTCGAGCCTCACAAAGACGGACGTGCCTTTTGCGACACTGCTCCCATCGACGAACGATATTGGGCCTGGCGCTGCGGACTGGGATGGATGGGACGCCATACCCAGCTCATAATACCACCTCAGCATGGTCGCAAAGAATGCGGTGGCGGCACCTACTTTTTCTTGGGCGAGCTCGTTTTGAAGCATAGGGCCGACCACTACGACCAACCCATCGACTCACACTGCGGCACATGCCAACGCTGCCTGGAAGCCTGCCCCACCGATGCCCTGTCGGACCGTGGCCTCGATGCACGAAAGTGCCTCTCCTACCTAACTATTGAGCACCGCGGCCCACTCGATGAAAGCCTTGCCACCCATGTGACTCCATGCATCTACGGTTGCGACCGATGTGCCGAGGCCTGCCCGTGGAATAAGTTTGCCAAGCCCACGACAGTGACGGAGTTTTCACCCTCTAAAGCCCTAATGGCCATGACCAAAGCCGACTGGCACAGCCTCAGCGTGGAGCAATATCAACACCTGTTCAAAGGCTCAGCCGTGAAGCGTGCCAAATTCGAGGGCCTGAAGCGAAACATTGAGGCGGCAAAGAATCATTCTTCCTAATTCGCACAAAATCCAAACTATCTTCTAAACATAAGTAAAGAGGATCGCAACCTTTTTAAGCTGCGACCCTCTTTTACTATTTTACAGGAAACTTTCCGATGAAATGGGCTATTTTTTCAATCGTTTCTTTCCGTCGACCACATAGATTCCCTTCTGTGCCTCATGGGCCTTCAACTTGCGTCCATGCAGGTCGAAGACATTGGCAGAATCATTCGCATTCTTCAGGCTTTCGACGCCGGTAATTATGCGCTTCACTTTGATGGTGCAATTCTCGTTGCCAATCTGGCCCTCAATCTGCAACTGGCCCTCGCCGCTTTGCCATGCTTGAGGAATGGCTACCGCGCTGTTTGCCTCTTGTTCCACAACGACACGGTCCACCTCTTCGTCGCCCTCTATCAGCACATAGGTTACGTAGACGTAGGTCAGTTCGGAATACTCATAGAAGGCAAAGGGATGGGCATTACCCCAAAGGGCTGGGGCCGCCCCATCGCCCGCGGAGAAGTCATTGCCGTTCCAGCAGCGTGCGCGGTCTGTGCCGCTCGGGTTGTAGACGATAAACACTTTATCGGTTGTTGTGATGCTTGCATTGTCCACGACGGTTCCATCATCAGCCAGAGAGTTCACGGTCGACTTTTGCTCGCCCGAGGCTGTCCACTCCTCTACCTGCCATGCCTCGGCTTTCGAGCTCAGGGCCCGCTGCGTGTAGCTGATGTAGGTTTGTGTGCTATTGTTGCGGAAGGCATAGGTCCCTATTGCGTCGCCCGACTCTACCGTCCACAGATAGACGTCGCTGGGGGTGAAGTCGCTTGGTTTCACGCTCTTCGCATAGAGGCTGCTGGAGTTCCCGGCATAGTAGAAGCCATATCGGGCCTGAGTTCCGTTCATGGCCGTATTGAAGATGGCATAGCTTTTACCCACCTCCAGGTTGTCGACGCGGCGCCGCACGATGCGGGTGTGGTTGGGCTTGAGGGTGCGGACGACGCTGATGGTGCAATCGTCGGCTCCTATAGTGCCGGAAATTTCATAGTTATAGTCGTCGTTCATCCACGATTGGGGAACGTTGGCACTGCTGTTTTTTTCTTGCTTCACCACGGTGCGTGCCACTTCTTCGTCGTTTTCCATGAGCACGTAGGTCACGTTGATGAGTCCAAGGTCGGCATCAGTGATGGTGGGGTCGTAGGCATAGGCACTATCGGTAATTTCCTCGAGCGTGAGGGGGCGGTAAACGATGGTGTAGTCGGCGCCATAGGTTGACTCTTCGTAAAGGAAGCCTATGCGCCCCTCTGCTTGTAGCGTCATGGTGGAATAGGCCGAGCCTATGGAGGAGATTTTGTAGTTTCCGTCCCAGTTTGAGGCAAACGTATAGGGGTCGCTATAGTCGGCTGCCGTGCTGGCTATCTCCTTATAGTAAATGCCCACGTTGGAGCGTCCGCTGCCGAAGGGCACAGATTGCAGGGCCACGTAGACGGCTTTGTTGTCGCTCTTGCGACGGGCTGGCAGCATCATGATTTCACCGTTGCACGAATTGCTCACAGCCACGGTGCCTCCGTTTGAGCTGTTTGAGTAGGCATGGTTTTGCCAGCTTCCCTCGCCCGCCTCGGGATTGGTGAAGCGGAAGATGTTAAAAATGCGGCCTCCCGTCACACGACTGCTCACGATGACGCTGCCGTCGGGCAATTCTTCGGTCTTAGGCTCGTCGGCACCCGAGGGAATGGGCGGCACGTTCACATCGCCCAGCACGTTCCAGGTTTCGCCAAAGTCGTCGGAATACCACACGTAGTTTATGTTTGTGCCATTTACGTTTTTGGTGAGCGACGAACAATAGAGGCGGTAGTATTGTCCCACTTTGACGTAGCGGCTCTGATGGATTTTGCCCGAGCCGATGAACATGGATCGGATGGGGCCTTGCGAGCAGTTTTCGTCGAAGGGGGTGTAGAACATCTCAGTAATCACTTCGGGCTGACTCCATGTTTGTCCGTTGTCATGACTGCGGAAGCGTGCCACTTGGTTGGGGGTTTGACGTGTGCTGGCATGGAAGGTCTGATATCCGCACACCGACATGAGCAACACTTCGCTGCTTTCGCGGTCGGCCACGATGCATGCATCGCCATATCCGGCGGTGAGCGAATAGTTGCGGCCGCGAGAGTCGAGCACGCCGTCGCCGCTCACCACGATGGTATAGGGTTCCCAGGTTTCGCCGTTGTCGTGTGAAATGCGCTGATAGAGGTCTATGCGTCCGTTTCCGATGTCGGAACGGCAGTAGCGGTAGTCGCTGATGGCAATCACATCGCCGTTAGATGCTGTGGCGATGGCGGGAATACGATAGGGTATGGCGCCGCTCTGAGTGATGAACAGCTCGGTCGTAGCGACGGGCTCGCCCATGTTGGGGCCCACGGTTACGTAGAAATTGTCGGTGCAAATAAAGGCAGCACCAGCAGGCGAAGCCATCAGAAACGAGGCCACTTGTTCGTTAATATCGGTGGCTTCGAAGTGGGCCACGTTGCTGCCCTCGGCTGTCGCGGTGGCCTCGCCACTGGTAACGGTCATTTCTTTTGAGGAATCGTAGTTATAGAAGTCGAACTCAAAACTTTTTATGACGTAGGCCGACGTGGTTTGCAGTGAATAGCTGTTTGCCCCACCGCTGTATAGACGCAGTTCGGAGCTGCCTTCCACCAGATCCATGTTGTTTTTGGCCACGTTGAGCGAAACCTGAGGATCGGCCTGCGTGGAAGTCCACTGGCTGTGGTAGGTGCGCGCATTGTTCGACGCGGTGAAGGTTCCGTTGTCGGCATTCACGCGGATGCGCTGCTCGGCAAACTTTATGACGAGCGTAGAGCCATGATCCTGTCCTGTGGTCCAAAAGGCCAGTTTTCCATCGCGGTTGTTCACCTTGTTAGCGGTGTAGCCTTTTTCATACATGTAAACTCCGCTTTCGCCCTCAATGTTGGCAGAGGTTGTAAAGAGCCAGGTGCCGGTGTAGCCGGCAGCTTCGGCCTGCGCAGCATCGCGTAGCACTACATACGACGCGCCACCGTTCGAACCCGTCATGGTAGTGGGGGCGCTGAGCACCTTGCCCACACCGGCAGCCTTGTTATAGATTTGGTAGCCTTCGGTGTCGTTACCCACGAAGCACCACAGGTCGTCGTCGGTGGGCTGACGCAGGGTTTGGTTGAGCGAGATGCTCGAGGCCGAGCCTGGATTGCTGATGAGCAGTTTTGCATTGCCGATGGTCATGGTGTACCAAGGCGTGTCGCTGGCAAAGTCTCCGGCTGTGATTGTGGTGGTCTTGAACGGAAGGCTCTGCGCCACCGCGCCAAGGGCAGAAGTCCACAACACAAGCCACAGAAGACGGCGGCCTGCGATAGAAAGAATTTTTGTTGTCATAAGTAAAACATTTTTGTTTTGAGATTATTTGATTTGTTTTTGATAATCCGGAGAATTTACATTCCCACCACCGTGCCTCTCACGTTGTCGAAGCGTCCTTGCTCGAGATCGGCGGGGTCAATGAGAAAGTAGAAGAATCCTTCGTCGAAGAACTGCAAGGCATAATCGTCGGCCTCGTCGGACGAGACTTGGAGCAACACGCTCCAGCCCTGGCAGGGCGCATCCCAGTCGTCCCAGGGCATGAGATAGGGTTGGCACAGAAGGCGATCGTAGGGCTCGTCAAGGTCGTCGTCTTCGCTGCTTTCGACGAAGGAGAGCGGCCTAGGCGGCAGGGCAATGGGGTTATTGTTCTCGTCGACGAGCACGTTTTCGACGAGCGAGGCCATATCGTCGGGCCTCACGTAGACAACGCGCGTTTCGTCGGCTCCCCAAATGTATTCACCCGAGCACCACGAAGAAGTGTCGCCCAAAAAGTAGTCTATGTTGGCAAAGAAGAGCAGCAGGCCCTCTTTTGGAAGCGGAGTGTCGGCATGGGCGATGTCGGCCAGGTTAATCTGACACACAAAGGTGAGCGTATGCTCCTCTCCCTCGCCATCGATGGCCACGGGATAGTCTGCAGTGGGTGGCAGGTCGGGGTTTCCCCACCACTTGCTGCGTCCCAGCAAGCTGCTGCCGGGCATGGGGGCTTCCTTCTTTATCTTGATCATTTTTGTTGCTGTCTGTGGTTGTTATTCATCGTATTCATCGGGAATTGGAGGCGGCACCACGTCACTCGGAATGGGCGGCGGCCCTTGCAGCAGCGTGCCGGGTGCCATAGTCTCAGAAGCCAGAGGCGCTTCGTCATAGGGATTGAGCGACTCCGACTCTCTATCTGTGGCTGGCGACATGTCGTCGAAAAAGAGGAGCACGACGGTAACGTTGTCTTCCCCGCCGTTTTCGAGGGCCTTGTCTACCAGCGCCTGTGCCGAACATCCGTCAGAGAGCATTCTCTCTATGGTTTCGTCGTCGACCATGTCGTGAAGGCCGTCAGAACATATGAGAAACGCATCGCCCTGAAGCACCTGCTGAGTGATGCACTTGATGTGGGCAAACACATCGTTCAGGCCAAAGGCGTTGTATATGACATTCGACGGCAGCGACTCGTCGCGGTGGAGCTCGCGCAGGGAGTGGTCGGTGGTGAGGCGCTTGAGCACGCCGTCTCTGAGTCGATAGGCGCGACTGTCGCCCACGTTGATTACAAACAGTTGGCCTTCATATCCGAAGATTCCTGTGAATGTGGCCCCCATTTGGTTGAGTTTCTGGTTGAGGGCCGCTTGCTGGGCAATAGCTGCCTGAGCCTGCGCCACCCATTGGTTCACGCTGGCCACTACGTCGTCGGGGTCCATGCCGGTGGGCAGGCTGTCGGAGAGCAGATAGTCGGCAAAGGAGTCGACCACCATTTCGCTGGCCACCTCGCCGCCTTCGTATCCGCCCATGCCGTCGGAGACAAGGGCCGTGAGGCGCGAGTTGCGATGGAGCTCGGCAGCGCCTTTTTCGCTGGCATCGCGAAAGGTTTTGCCCAGCACGAGCGCTATGTCTTCGTTGTTGGAACGCACGCAGCCTACGTGGCTCACTACTTCGTATCGTATTTTCATAATCTTGCGGTGCAGGTTTTATAAACTGTCGGGCCGATGCTTTAAACTGTCGGGCCAACTCTTTTGTCTGTCGCCTCGATAGTTCTCAGAAGGATGGGTGCCTATTCCACCTCAAAGTCGTGGATGGCGATTCTCACCACGTCGCCCTTCTTGATGGGGCAGGGCTGTTGCGGTTTCAGTCTCATGCCGTTGACCTTGGTGCCGTTGGTGGAGTCCAGGTCGGTGATGGTCCATCCCGTCGGGGTGTTGTCTATGCGGGCATGCGTGCCCGAAATGTATCCATAGGTAGACAGCACGTCGGCAAAGGGGCCCGTGCAGCGGCCTATCACGGCTCCGCTCTGCAGGGCAACTACAATGCCGTCGGCCTTGCAGTGAAGCTGCGTGATGCCCATGAGCTCGCGGTTTCCAATTATCGTGCCCGATGGTCTTGGAGCTGCGGCTTGAGGCTGCGGCGTTTGGGACATAAAGGGCCTCGCCGTGGGCGGTGTCTGAACAGGGGCGGCAGGCGGTTCCGAAGCCGACGGGGCGGCAGGCGATGCAGGCGGCACATTAGGGGTCTGAGGCGAATTGTTGGCTCCTATCGGGGTTGTGGGCGGTGCCGTCTGACTTCCGGCCGGAACGAGACGCGATCCGCATTGCGAGCAGCACTTGCCCTCGCCCTTGCCTATTTTGTGGCACTTGGGGCAAACGTAGAGGTGCTGGCCGCATTGGTCGCAAAAGATGCTGTCGTCTTCAATTTCGGCCCGGCATTGGGGGCATTTTATGATTTGTGCCATTTCTTTTTGCTGATAGATTAGTTTCTGAAAAGTTATTCTTTCATGTCGCTTTCTTCGAGCACAAAGAAGTCGGAACGCTCGAGGACGCCGTTTTGCTTCATTTGGCGAAGGCGGCCTCCCTGGCGCACACGGACGTTGTCGTAGTAGTTGTTCACCTCGCGGGCGTTGCCAAAGTTTTGGTCTTTGTGGGCCACCAGTTGCTCAAAGTATTGGCGCATGGCAGCTTCGGCCATGGGAGTGAGCTGCAGTTTGTCCTTGGCAGCCTTGCGCAAGAAGATTTCGGCCAGCTGGGCGGCATCGTAGTCGTCGAAACAGATGGTTTTGTTGAAGCGCGAGGGAAGGCCGGTATTGGTGGATATCCACTTTTTCATTTCATAGGGATAGCCTGCTGCAATGCAGATGAGCCTTCCCTTATAGTCGAGCAAGAGGCGCAGCAGGGTGGCGGAGGCTTCTTGTCCGAAGCCATGGGGCCCGTCGTCGAGCGAATAGGCCTCATCGATGAAGAGCACGCCCCCAATGGCGCGGCGCACCACCTGCTCGGTTTGCTTGCCCGTCTGCCCCACATAGGAGGCCACGAGGTCCTTGGCCGTGACGTCGACCACCTTGTTGCTGGGCAGCAGGCCGAGCGAATAGAAGATGTTTCCCATGATGCGGGCCACGGTGGTCTTTCCGGTGCCCGGATTGCCTATGAACAAATAGTGGTCGGCCACTACGTGGGCCTTCTCTCCCAGCTCTTGCGCCCGCTCTTGCTCCGACATGAGATATTCTGCCAAGCGGCGCACTTCGTCCTTTACAGCCTGCAGGCCAGTAAGTTCGTCGAGCTGGGCCAGACATTCGCCCACATCAATCTTCTTGGGCGGGTCATAGGGTATGTCGGAGGCTTCGATGGTGAGGTAGGCTTCGCGAGTGCGCTGCTCTGCCGGTATGGGCATCAAACGGTTGGCCTGGCGCATTTGCATAGCCTCGAAGAGTTTCACCATTTCGCCAGCATTGCCGAATTTCTCATCCTTCGTGGCCACCATTTCGTCTATGCACTTCCTGAGCAGCTCCCGGGCCTCGGGGGTGAAGGTTAACTGGTGCTTCTTGGCCCGCAGCATGAAAATTTGATAAAGCTCTTCGGCCGAATAGTCGTCGATGTGAAGGAAGTAGGAGATGCGGCGGCGCAGGCCGGCGTTGGCATTGTCTACAAACTCTTCCATTTCTTGCTTGTAGCCAGCCATGATGACCACGAACTTTCCCTTGTCGTTCTCCATGCGGGTCATGAGTGCATTGACGGCCTCGTCGCCGCCCTGGTCTTTCGCTCCGCTCGGACTGATGGGCAAGAGCGTGTAGGCTTCGTCGATGAAGAGCACACCGCCCATGGCCTCGTCGCAGGCCTTTTCCATGTTTCGTCCGGCCGAGTTGCTGTAGCTGTCGAGCAGCGATTTGCGCTCACGCTCCACCACCTTGTCGGTGGGCAAGAGTCCTATGGCCTTGAAAATCTGGCCCATCTTCCGGGCTATGGTGCTCTTGCCTGTGCCGGGGCGACCGGTTATCACCATGTGGGCGCCCTGCAGTTCGAGACGACCTATGCCCTTTTTCATCTTTTCGCGCTCGAATTGAAGGCTCTGGGCTATGGAGCGTATTTGTTTCTTCACGTTTTCCATTCCCACAAACTCGTCGAGTTCGGCCATCACCTCGTCTACGGTGAGTTCCTTGCCACCCTCGGCGCCCTCAATGTCGGAGAGCGTAATGATTTCTGCGTCGCCAGGCTGAAAGAGTCCCTGATTTTGAAGCATCAATATGCGGTCGCTTTGGTTTTTCAGGGCCCGTTCAAAAGTGTTGCGCACTTCGCGGGCATTGCCAAAGCCCTTGGTGCGGGTCATATACATTTTCTGGAAAAAGTTGATGGCCCTTTCCTCGGCATCGGCATCAAGTCGTTTTCCGGCTTTCTTCACAAAGCGGCGAAAAATTTCGGTGAGCTCCTCGGCATTGTAGTCGCGGAAGTTGATGACTTCGTTGAAACGCGAGCTCATCCCAGAGTTGAGCTGCAGGAATTCACCCATTTCCTTAGTATATCCTGCCAGGATTACCACCAGTTGACCGCGACGGTCTTCGGCCAGCTTCATAAGGGTGTCGACTGCCTCCTTGCCAAAGGTGTCGTTGTCGCCGTTCGAGAGGGCATAGGCCTCATCGACAAAAAGGACGCCGCCATTGGCTCTGTCGAAGGCGGCACGCACCAATTTGGCCGTGTCGCCCACATAGTTGGAAACCAACTGCGAGCGGTCTACCTCGACCAACTGGCCTATGGGCAGCACGCCAAGCGAATTGAGCACATCGGCAAACACACGGGCAATGGAGGTCTTTCCCGTGCCGGGATTGCCAAGAAAAAGATAATGGTCTTTCAACACCACGGGGGCATCGGGCCCGTTCTGCTGGCGCTCAAGCTCAATCTTATTGGCCAACTTGCGCACGCCCTCCTTAATCTCGTCTACACCCACGAATTCGTCGAGTTGCGCAAAAATCTCGTCTAACGACTTAGGCACAAACTCGGTTCCCTGCACGTCGTCGGCAATCACGGTGTCGGCTTGCTGTGTGCGACCGCTCATGCAAACTTGGCGAAAAATCTCTTCGGCTTTTTGCTTGGCCAGGTTGCCGCCCGTGAAGAAAGCATTGCCCGAACGGCGTTCGTAGCGCAAAATGCGCAACAGTTTTTGACGGGCATCGTCGAGGATTTCGAGCTTGCGGTCGTATTTCAGGATGTGGCAGCAAATGTCCAGTTCCTCATCCACCGTATATTCGGGCAGGTCGAACTGATAGTCGAACCGGGCGCGGGCTCCCTGATTTTCCATAAAATAACGCGCCAGTTTCGGAAGTCCCGTCACTATGACCAGCCGCGGTGCATCGCTCTTGCCCCTCCACTCGTCCATCGAATTGAGCAATTCGTCAATAGGACAATTCTCGTTGGCCACGCCCTCGGCCACCAGCTTATGCGCATCGCTGATGCAGAGAATGCCGCCCTTGGCAGCCTTTATGGCATTGTCCACATCCTCATCGTGGCGCTGATAGCGAGTAGCGTTAAGGTCCACACACTTCGGCGCACTGATGATGCCGGCCGATTTAAAAAGTCGCTGTATGACGCTGACCAGTTTCTTGCGGCCGCTTCCCGCCTCGCCGGTGATGATAATGTTCAGAGAAATGGGATCCATCGTCACACCACTGCGGCGCTCGCGGTCCTTAATCGACTTATGGAGTGCAAGGATGCTCTGCAGTTCGGCCTTCACCTCGACCATGGCCACAAGTTCATCGAGCGGACTGCCTGTGCTGGCCGACAGGCTCTCGCCACAATGCTTGCAAAACAAGGCCTGAGGCCGATTAGGTTTGTTACATTTCGGACAATTCATACTCTAAGTTTCATAGGTCCTCAATAAAAATAGGAGGAATTTATTCATGGCTCAGCCTGTTCGGCCACTGCGGCCATTTTAGTAAATTCAAACTCGGCCTGCGTGTACTTCAGGCTCGTGTAAACACCCTTCATCGCAGTCGTGCCGGCAGCATTGTCGGCATCGAAAGTAATCTCGTAGCTGCCGTCAAGGCGGCCATTACGCAACACATCTTCCATGTGGATGGCGCCTTCGGAAATCACACCCCGCAGATCTTCTTCGAGGAGCTTTTTATACTTCACGCTCAGGGTGGCAAACACGGAGTCGCCCCTCACCTCGGTAATGACAAGGGTGGCCTTGCGGCCCTCGAAGGTCCCCTTGTATTCGCCCACCATCTGCTCGTAGCTGGCAGATGGAGCCACTTCCAACTTGAACTTGTCGAAATTGAAGCCGCCATTATAATAAATAGCTGAGAGCGCCCATGCCACCACGCCGACAGGCAATGTCCAGCCCATAAGTTTGGAACGCACACCGCCCATTCCCTCCAGATAGGTCATGCTTGCATCTTTCAATGAATAGTCGAAAGGACGGCTCGCATTGTTCACCTTGAAGGCATAGTGGAGCGGTTCGATAGTAGCCTCACGGAACTGCGGACTGAAGATTTGCGGATTGCCCGCCGTAGAAGGCCAGTTCTTGACGTAGCCTTTCTGCACCACTTTTACAAAAACGTAGGCCGCCACAACGGCAAAAATATAGTGAAGATAGGGCGCAATGCTCTTTAGTAACCACTGCGCGGCAAAGAAGAGTATGGCAGACACTATTAAGCCCAAGCAGCCGGCGCCGACACAATTGCCATCGCCGGCAACGAAGAAGATGAGTGCCCCGACAACGATTGTCATAACTGCTATAATCGACCAAGGATCGGAAGCCTGGAAGCTGGGCACCTCGAAGCCCTGTGCCACCAGCATGTAGATCAAATAGGCGAGGGGCACCAAGGCAAAGAGCCCCAGGAGAACCTGCCAGATGCCGAGCTTCAGTCGGGCCGTCTTCACCTTGCCAACCGTGCGCTTCACCTCGCCCGAGGCATGATCGAAGAGCTTCACCTGAGGAGCGCTGCTGTCGAGCTGACGAATAAAGTCTAAATACTTCGTCACCAGCTTTTCATAGGCAAACTTGGGCTTTAGATCGGCCTTCGGGTTCTCTTGGAAGAAAAGGGCTATCCACGCCTCCAAGTGGCCGTTGTGCAGGGCTTCGCGCACTTCGCTCTTCGGAATTTGCGCAAGTTCGTCGAGCGTCCCGACGTATTTGTTGGATTTTTTGAAGTAATAGAAGGGCTTCTGCCCCAGACCGCTGATGGTCTTGAACACGGCCACATACCAATCATAGGGGCCGCATTTGTTGGCATTGTCGCGGCTGCTGAGGTCCATGCAGTAGTCTATCCAACTTATGGCATCGTCGTATTTCCCCTTTGACTTCAGGTAGCGGTTCAGCCGGGTGGCACGTTTCTTCACATCGGCCAGATTGTCGAGCAAACTGGATCGCCTGGCACCGCCAAGATGATTACAAAGATCAATGTTGATGAGTGCACCTATCTGCGAGGGGGTGAAGCAATAGTCGGAGGCCGAGTCGACGGTTTGCAGCGTATAGGCCACCCGCGGTTCCAGATTGTAGAGCACGAGCCATACCAGATTGCCTTCGCTGCGCTGCTGAGCGTCGTTGAGCAGCGAGCGTATCTTTCCGGCCAGGGGGGCATTGCGCGAGGTGAGCCACTGAATGAACATGTCGGAGACAATGTCGCTCTGAAAGACATCAGAGAAAGAAGTGTCCTTATAGGCATTGACCAACACTTCCTCCACCTTGTAGCAAGCATGGTTGTTGCCCGCTCCGTCGCGATACCAAAACGGGCGCTGCGGGTCGAGCTCGTAGATGAGCTGCCACAGCCGCTGCGCCTCGGAGCCGCGCTTGAAAAGAGGGGGATATTTCTTCGCCATCTGCCTAAGCCCAACGGCACTCAGGTATATGTAAAACTCGTGCGATGGATTTTTGAGCAGGCCGTGGTATTCGCGCTGATGCTCTGTCAGTTCCCTGGCCAAATCGGCAGTGCTGCCGTCGGCAATGCGTCGCTCCTTGCCGTCAAGCCCATGATAGGGCATTTCGGGGTCGAAGAAGAAACAGGTGGTGAGCAAACCGCCGTCCTGATCCTGCGGAAAATCGTCTTCCACAATTTTATCCACTTCCTCGGCCAGTTCGTTGCGCTCCATGTCGCGTAGCCACTTTGATATTTGTCCGCGATACAAGTATCGTTTAGCCAGTTCGCGGTCTTCATACATCAGGCGGCCCAGCTCTTCAAGGCTGTTGGCAATCTTGCTCTGCGAGGAGTTGAACACCACGCGGAAATTGGCCACTCCCTGCTGGCTCGAGGCTATGGCGAGCGTAGCTCCCTGCGCCCAGCGCTGTATGTCGTCGTAGCCGGCGCGCTCGCTGATTTTACTGCGGGTGAGAGCCTTCACAAGATTGAGAAGGCGCGGAGGCATATCGTCGGGATAGCGCAGGTTGTCTTCGTATTTCCAGCTGAGCAGCTTTTCTTCGCCCAGCGCCCTCAGTTCGCGTTCGCCCATCCATAGGCTGATGAGCGACATGCCCAGAGCATAATAGTCGCTCTTGACAGTGATGCCGGCATCCCTGCGGTCCGACCGAAAGTAGAACTCGGGAGCAGCATAGACCGGCGTACGGTCATATCCGCCGCGATATTGGTCTTCGTCGCGATTGCCGCTTGGCGCCTCTTGCTCTCGTTCCAGGGCTATGCCGAAATCGCCCAGCACTACCTTCTGCCGCGTAGTGTCGGTATAGAAGAAATTGGCGGGCTTCACGTCGTGGTTCATAATGCCGAGCAGCGACGCCCCGTGAATGGCCGAAGCAATGTGAAGGGCAATCTTTTCGAGTTCCTTAGCATCCTTGATGGGAGCAAACATGTCGGCAGAGCCTCCGCTGTAGAAGGGCTGGAGCTCATAGTATTTGATGTCGGCATGGCCAGCATCCTTCCAGGGGCCATGCGAGATAACGTCGGCCAGGTTGTCCTGCTGGTTCGACACCATTTTCAGCTTTTCGAGCACCCGGGTGTTGGGAATGCGGTTGTAGAGTTTCAGCACAAATTGCTTGCCCGCCCTGGTCACGAGCAAAACCAGCGCTTCGCCCGTGCCGCTCGAGAGAAGTCGCTCGGCAGTATAGATGTCACCCTCTATCTCATATTGCTTCTCAAAGCCTTTGGCAATCTGCGCCATCGTTTCGCGTTCGCCTTCGCTCAGTTCGGTACGCAACGTGTCGGGCAGCGCCAAGGTGCCCTCGTTGTTTATTATCGTTCCTGTTCCTTTTCGTTGGGGCCCTGGAATGTTTTGCTGATTTTGGTCGAATTGGGGCCCCATGTTTTTATTCGAATCGTCCATTTATTCTTAGCTTTTATTCGTGCAGTTCATAGGTTTTCACGATTTCCTCCACCGTATAGGTTTTGTATATCCACCTGCCACCCAACTCTGGCTCGGCACATTCCTGCGGCTTGTTGTGCAGGCAGCCGCAAAGATTGCAAATCCAGCCTTCACATTCCTGGATGGTTTTCTTCACCTTGCGCTCCACCGGCATGCGGCGTGCTGAATAGTAATTGCGCTGCTCTTCGGGCGTGGCCTCGGCATCGGGCACCATGGCATCGAGCGCAGCCTGCATCTCGGCAGCCTTAGCTCGATATGCGTGCATGGCCTCTTCAATGCTCACCATGGAGACTTTGGCCTTCATGCGCTCTTTCCGTTGCGGCGCAGCAGGAGATGGAGATGTGCCGCCCTCGTCGGAAGGCGAAGCGGGCGAGGGAGGCTGAACAGTGCCCAACATTTTGCGATATTCCTCAATGAGCTTCATGTCGTCTTCCGTCAGTATCGGCTCGGCCTTGGCGGCAGCGCCGCCATGCTGCTCTGCTGCCAATTGCTCAGCCATTTCAAGAATTTCGGCCTCCATCTGTGCCAGCTCCTGAGCCAGCCCAAGGGCATGCTTGTATTTGGGGTCGTTCAGCGCCCTTTCGCGCTCACTGATGGCCATAGCGTTAAGCGGAGCATTACATTTCCGGCAAAAACTGCGAAAATTCAGCGTGCCACAATCGGGACAGACGATTCCACCGCGCGAATTGCCACATTCGGGGCAAAACTGCTCGTCGGGTTCCATGTGCGCGCCACAAAATGTGCAGAAATCACGGCCCAACGAATGGCCGCAAACGGGGCAAATCACGTGGTTGGGCTTCACGTCGGCACCACAATATGGGCACGCGCCGACACCCACAGGCTCGCCGCATTCCTCGCAGAAACGGGCACCGGGCGACAAAGGCGCGCCACAACGGGCACAACGGCCCTGCCCTTCATGCTGATGCTGATGCACCACGGCATGTTGCTGCTCACGTTGCTGCTCATGCTGATGTTGTTGCTGATGTTGTTGCTCAGATATGTTCATGGTCGGATTTTCAGGCTATCAAAGTTCACCTTGCAAAGAAAATAAAAACATTTGATATATTAAAGATACACCATAAATATTTACGACTCCGCCAGAACGGCAACCGACGCAAACCCACACATGGCCGAAACAGCTTCACCAACAGGCACCAAACGCACTCGCGAACTGTTAAATTTTATTTTTTCAAAAAAATTCACTTCGCCACTGGCTTCTCAGGCTGGCGGAGTGTTTTTGTCGGGCGAAAAGTCGCGAAAAGTTGACAGCCCATATCGCGCGTGCGTATCTTTGCCGCTGCCAAGGTTCTAAAGAAAAGGCACATGCCGAACAGATTCCTGACGATGACTGAGTGTGCCCCCAGCGGGTGGCGGATAGAAAAGGT
>CADBQP010000062.1 GCA_902796835.1 uncultured Bacteroidales bacterium | reverse complement strand
TTTCGATAGAGAAATTGTGGGCAACTATCCCATGAGAGAGATTCTGCAAAATGGCTTCGTGCTCTATCGCGACACTCAATATGGCCGTCGCCCTACCCTCAAAAGAAATTTTGTGGAAGAAGGCAAGCAATGGCTGGTGGAACAATCGTTGGAAGCACCAAACACATACAGATATATCAAATATGAAATAAGAGGCGATAGTATTATTAATGACAGTGTTTGGAAGAAAGTTTGGAGGAAGGAGTCGGACGTGTTGAACTGTAACACGCGCATGTTGCCTGTCGATACCGTTTGGAACGCTGTGTGGACGCTCCACGGAGTGGTGAAAGAAGTGACAGGAAAAGTGTTCTTCAATGATGCCACGTCGGTGCTCTATGACTTCTCGGCCTCTGAAGGAGAAAAACTGCACTCATGTCTGGCACCACACTGGAATCCTAGCGAACAATATAGATCGGGGCTCACCATGAACCTCATTGTGGAGGACAAAGATGCGGCCCGCTCGTCGCTTCTTTTGAAACCTTGCGTAGAAGGTTCTGATGTCCAACCTTCCGACACGGTGAATACGACATGGATCGAGGGCGTGGGCGACAAACATGGTCCGTTTGAAGAAAGTACGGCATGGATGGAATACTACAAGCAAGATCACCGCTGCTATAGGCTTATTTCTTGCACACTGGGAAATGAAGAGCTCTATCGCGCTCCTTTCTTTGAAGATGAAGCCAATGGAATAGGGTCCATCGAAAAAACCGCTGGACACGAAGCCAACTCATATTACTTCCTTGACGGCCGCCGCGTAGCTGCACCACAGAAGGGGTTGCAGATTATACGCTACAGTGACGGTACGAGCAGAAAGGTGCTGGTGAAATAAGATTCATGTAGAGGTGCGCAAAACTTGATTGAGGTAAACTGGCTGGTAAACCTCGGCAAAAACGCTTTATATGCATAGGTAGGGATAAGCAACGCACGTTGCTTACCCCTGCTTTTTTTGTTTCCTGTATTGACAGGGGACGTCGTTTACATGTCTAAATAATCGGTTGGATTGTTCACAACTTGAATAATCTGCTAAATCGCAGAAATTCAAAGAATTGCCAAAATTAACAATTTCTGTTTGAAAATTTTTTATCAAAAAAGTGGGGATTTGTGGGGAAAAGTTCGTAGTTTTGTAAACTGAATTAAAATGCACTGGCTTGAAGACTATGTTTACGGGTACGATACAGGCAAAACTTGACGCAAAGGGTCGAGTATTTTTCCCCGCTTCGTTTCGGAAGCAGTTGGGGGAAGATGCGGGCGGTGACTTCGACTTTGTGTTGAAGCGCGATGTCTATGCCCCTTGCATGGTGGTGTATCCTCGCAGAGCATGGGAAGAGGAATGGCGCCACGTGTCTTCATCGCTGAACCGCTGGAATCCAACACACGCCACGCTCCTGCGACAGTTCATGAGTGACATAGAGTTGGTGCAGCTTGATGGAAATGGGCGTTTTATTGTTCCCAAGCGATTTCTGAATGCATTGAACATCAAGAAAGAAGTGGCCTTCATTGGCATGGGCGACCGCATAGAAATGTGGGATGCAGAGCAAATAGGAAACTTCGTAGCACCTGCCGACTATATACACATGATGGAGAATTTGCTCGGAAACACAGGTCAAAGCCGAATGTAATGGAGGTTGTTGAATTGATAAGCAGAAAAGAGAGCCTGATATGACGAATAATTACCATTGTCCCGTATTGCTGCAAGCCAGTGTGGATGGTTTGCTGGTTCGACCCGACGGTGCCTATGTGGACGTTACGTTCGGTGGTGGGGGGCATAGCAAGGAAATACTGCGTCGCCTGAATGGGGCTGGGCATCTCTATTCCTTCGATCAAGACAAGGACGCTGAACAAAATATTAACGATGAAAGCGGACTTTTTAAGGCTGATAATTTCACCTTTGTGAGAAGCAACTTCAGGTATCTGAAAAACTGGATGCGATACTATGGCGTGAACAATGTGGATGGTATATTAGCCGACCTTGGAGTGTCGAGTCATCACTTCGATGACGAAACCCGAGGGTTTTCTTTCAGATTTGATGCTCCGCTCGATATGCGCATGAACGGCCGCGGCGGACAAACCGCCGCCAATGTGCTTAATGAATACACTACAGACCAGTTAGCCAGCATACTCTATATTTACGGAGAGTTGAAAAACGGGCGTAAAATTGCCGAATCCATCGATAGATTTCGTGCAGTAAAACCCTTTGAGAACGTGGGCGACCTAATAGAGGTTGTGCGGCCATTTATGGGCAAGGCTCGCGAGAAGAAAGATATGGCAAAGGTGTTTCAGGCATTGCGCATAGAAGTGAACCACGAAATGGATGCCCTGCGCGAAATGCTCGAGGCTGCCATAGAGGTGCTTCGCCCCGGTGGCCGTCTGGCGGTGTTGACATATCATTCGCTCGAAGACCGCATTGTGAAGAATTATATGAGGGCGGGGAACGCTGAAGGAAAGGCGGAGCAAGATTTCTACGGCCACTTTCTTTCACCGCTGCGCTTGGTAAACAACAAGGTGATTATCCCCGATGAAACGGAGCAAAATGAGAATCCGCGCAGTCGCAGCGCAAAGTTGCGAATAGCCGAAAAAATATAAGAACAAAAACACAAAAAGAATGGCAGACGAACAGCAGGAAATGCGGGAAGAGCAAAAGTTGCCAAAGCGTCCCGAGACATTGAGTGAGTTGCTTGACAGCGATGATGAGAGTTCGCTAACGTGGCGTAGTTTCGTTAACGGTGAGTTGCTTGGCGGAAGTTGGTTTAAGAAATATGTTTTCTTCATCATCTTCGTCATAGTGCTTACGATTCTTTATGTGAGCAATCGCTATGCCTGCCAGCGTGAGCTGTTGGAGCAGACGCGACTCACTGAAACCCTGACCGACCGTCGCTATAAGGCCCTGACAGCCTCGAGCCAGCTCAAGGAGCAAACACGTCGCAGCCAGTTAATGGATATGCTTGTCGACACAACGTTGGAAGCACCAACTACACCTATATATAAAATACAAATGGATGCGGAGGATGCTCCAAATTAGTTTCGGTCTCTGATTTTGAAGTAAAGCAAATATAATGGAATTTCCCAGTAAAAAAGTATTGGCACGATATGGTGTGCTTCGGCTCGTCTTTTTAGGCTTAGCCCTCCTTATTTTAGGGAAGGCTGTCTATACTATGACCGTAAAGCGTGACTACTGGGATAAAGTGGGCAAGCGCTTTGAGCGCAAAAACTTCACGATCGAACCCATGCGCGGCAACATCTTGGCCGACGACGGACAGATTTTGGCGGCTTCGATACCCGAATACGTTATGTACATGGACTTTATGTCGTGGGAAAAAGACACGGCCCGTGCCCATCGTGAGCAAGCCAAGCGCGATAAGGAGCTTGAGGAGAACATGGACAGCATATGCCTGGGCATGCACAAAATCTTTCCCGACATAGACCCCGTGAAGTTCAAGAAGTTGCTGCAGGAAGGGCGCAGACGGAAGAGCCACCATTGGCAGCTCTATCCAAAGCGCATCAGCTATATTGAATACTGCGAAGTGAAGAAACTGCCAGTATTTCGCCGCACGGCAGGAGCGGGTGGATTTCATTGTGAAACCTTCAGCCGCCGGAAGAATCCATATGGAAAACTTGCTATACGTACGATTGGAAAGTTTAAGGCCTATGCCGATTCGGCCGAAAGCGGACTGGAGTTGTATTACGATTCTATTTTGAGCGGAAAACCAGGCGTGGCCCATCGCCAGAAGGTAATGAATCGCTATTTGTCGTTTATCGACACGGCCGTAGTCAATGGCAGTGATGTGCAAACCACGCTAAACGTAAAGATGCAGGATGTGGTGGAGCAGGCCTTGGAAGAAAAACTGAAACAGTTTAAGGCTGAATATGGCTTGTGTATTCTTATGGAGGTGAAGACGGGCGATGTGAAAGCCATTACCACGCTGACGCGCCAAAAAAACGGAGAGTATGCCGACGTGCGCAACAGGGCGGTTAGTCAGCTCATGGAGCCCGGGTCTGTGTTCAAACCCATGTCGTTTCTCATTGCTATGGACGATGGTAGAATGCACATGGACGATTATGTTGACGTGGTGGGCGTGAAGGAAATGTATGGAAGAAAAATGCGTGATGCAGGATGGAGAAATGGCGGTGGTGGTCGCATGGATGTGTCGAAAATCCTCCAAAAGTCGTCAAACGTAGGGGTTAGTACACTCATAGACCGTGAATATCACAGTCATCCCGAAGATTTCATTAGGGGACTCGAACGCATTGGTGTGCTCGAAGATCTACATTTGCCCGTGCCGGGCTATGCCGTGCCTCGTGTGCTGCGACCGTCTGACAAAGCATGGTCGGCGGTGTCGCTGCCTTGGCTCAGTATAGGCTATGTGGCCCAGATACCGCCCATAAGCACACTCACCTTTTATAACGGCATTGCCAATAATGGTCGTATGATGCGGCCTCGGTTTGTGAAGGCAGTGATGAGAAATGGTGAGGTAACAGAAACATTCGAGCCGCAGGTGGTTCGCGAGCAAATGGCCAAACCTGAGGCTGTGCGTAACATACAAAGTTGTCTGCGCGACGTGGTTCATTTTGGCACTGGCATGCGTGCTTCTTCCAAGTATTTCAGTGTTTCGGGTAAGACTGGAACGGCTCAGGTCTGGAGCACAGGTGGATTTCAAGGCCAGTATCTTGTTTCGTTTGCTGGCTTCTTCCCGAGCGAGTCTCCGCAATACAGCATGATTGTATGCATGAAGCTCGGAGGACAGGCCGGTGGCGCCACTATGTGTGCTCCGGTTTTCAAAAAGATTGCAGAAACCATCATGGCTCAGCAACGCACCGACAATTATACCACGGCTCGCGACACGGTCAATATGCTGAAACCCATGGTGTTGGCGGGTAACAACAATGCTTCTGCCAGGGTGCTGAGACGCTTGTCGATCGACTTTAACGGTGAGGCCAATGGCGAAGTGCAGGAGCCGTTGTGGGGCAATGCTCAAACAGATGATAGCGGTATATTCCTGCAATCGATAGCATCCATCGAAAGCGTCATGCCCAATGTCTGTGGCTATGGCTTGCGCGATGCCGTGTATCGTCTTGAAAAGATGGGCCTGCGCGTAAAAGCGACGGGGACGGGACACGTGGTTGCCCAAAGCATTGCAGAAGGAACGGCATTTAAGAAAGGTGCTGTTGTTCACCTTGAACTCAAGAATGGGCGACCACATCATCATCATAAGGACCAATCTCACGGCCAACCCATGACTGCTCCAGAGCAAAAACCGGATAGTGCACAAACGGGCCGGTAGTCTCAAAAAAATAGATACATCATGAATTAACAAATAATACGGATAGTTACAATATGAAACTCTCGGCCATATTAAGCCAAATTGACCTGCTAAATGTGCAGGGCGATATGGACAAGGAAATTACAGGTATAAGCATTGACTCTCGCAAAGTGGAGCCAGGCCACTTGTTTGTAGCAATAAAAGGCACGCTCTCAGACGGACATTCTTTCGTCGGTAAGGCCGTCGAAAAGGGAGCCGCAGCCGTTCTCGTGAGCGATGAGGTAGATGTCCCCAATGGGGTGAGCGTTTTGCGCGTGGCCGACACAGAGGCAGTAGTTGGAATAGTAGCCACCAATTTCTATGGTAACCCGAGCAAAAAGATGAAACTCGTGGGAGTGACCGGTACTAACGGGAAAACCACAATAGCTACAGTGTTGTATCGCCTTTTTAAGGCTATGGGCCATAAGGTGGGACTTTGTTCTACGGTTTGCAACTATGTAGACGACAAGGTTGTGGAGGCCACCCATACTACGCCCGACCCCGTTACGCTCAACAAATTGCTTAGCGAAATGGTCGAGGCTGGTTGCGAATATGCCTTTATGGAGTGCAGCTCCCATGCCATTCAGCAGAAGCGCATTGGCGGTTTACATTTTGCAGGGGGAATTTTTACAAATTTGACGCGCGATCATCTGGACTATCATAAAACATTCGAAAACTATCGCGATGCGAAGAAGGCCTTTTTCGATGGGTTGGGAGCCGATTCCTTTGCCATTGTCAATGCCGATGATAAAAATGGCAGCGTTATGGTGCAAAATTGCCCAGCTCGCATTGTTACATATAGCGTAAGGACGGCAGCGCAGTTGAAAGGCCGCATTTTGGAGGAGAGCATTGAAGGCATGCTGCTCAATATCGACGGAGCGGAGGTCAGCGTTCATTTTGTGGGCCGCTTCAATGTGCTCAATTTGCTGGCCGTTTATGGAGCGGCAAAGGAATTGGGCATGCCAAAAGACGATGTGCTTTGCGCATTGTCAACAATGCAACCTGTGAACGGCCGGTTCGAAACCATACGTTCGCCTAAGGGATTTAGTGCAGTTGTGGACTATGCTCACACTCCCGATGCGTTGCAAAATGTGCTGACTGCCATCAACGAGATAGCTCGCGGTGGGAAAATCATCACCGTTTGTGGTGCGGGAGGCAATCGCGACAAAGGAAAGCGCCCTCTGATGGCTCGTGAGGCCGTGAGACAAAGCGATAGAGTAATTATCACAAGCGACAATCCCCGTTTTGAAGAACCGCAAGACATTATCAACGACATGCTCGCTGGCCTAGGCGACGAGGAACTGCAGAAAGTAATTAGTATCGTCGATCGCCGTGAGGCCATCCGAGCTGCCGTGATGATGGCGCAAAAAGGTGACATCATCCTTGTGGCAGGAAAGGGCCACGAGCCCTATCAGGAGGTGAAGGGCGTGAAACATCATTTCGATGATCATGAGGAAATTCGCAGGGCTTTCGGGCTGGTGTCGTAGACACGCTTTCTGCATTTCAGCCTGATAAAATTTTTTGTATTAATATATAATCTACGCACATCAGAATGCTATACTATCTCTTTAGGTTTCTTGAACAGTTTGGCATAAGCGGGTCGGGCATGTGGCATTATATTTCATTCCGCTCGTTGCTTGCCCTGATGCTTGCCCTTATAATCTCGGCATGGTTTGGTGAGCACTTTATCAAGTGGATGAAAGGCCACAAAATCTATGAGGCGCAGCGCGATGCCAAGATCGACCCCGATGGGGCAAAAAAGGGGAAGACCCCCTCAATGGGTGGCATCATCATCATAGTTGCCATTCTTGTCCCTGCCCTCCTATTGGGCCGTATTCGCAATATCTATCTCCTTTTGATGATTGCTACCACAATGTGGCTGGGCCTGTTGGGCTGGGCCGACGACTATATTAAGATATTCAAGAAGAACAAAGCAGGCTTGAAGGGCAAATACAAAATTGTGGGTCAAGTTCTTTTGGGGCTTGTTGTTGGGCTTGTGCTCTATCTTTCGCCCGACGCAGTGGTCAAGGAGAACGTGAGTGTATCCAAGAAAGAAAACACAACTTTGGTGGTGAAACACGCCGAAAAAGCGCAGAAATCACTCAAAACCACTATACCTTTTATTAAAAACCATAACCTTGATTATTCCGAGGTAATGAGTTTTTGTGGAAAGCATGCAGTGGCATTTGGCTGGGTTCTGTTTGTGGTGATGACCATTCTTGTGGTTACGGCCGTTTCTAACGGTGCCAACTTGAACGATGGCATGGATGGTATGTGTGCCGGAAATTCTGCAATAATAGGTGTGGCGCTGGGCATCTTGGCCTACGTGTCATCACACGTGGGCTATGCTTCATATTTCAACATCATGTTTATCCCAGGCTCCGAGGAACTGGTAGTGTTCCTTTCGGCCTTTGTGGGAGCCATGATAGGTTTCTTGTGGTATAACGCCCATCCTGCTCAGATATTCATGGGCGACACGGGCTCGCTCACCATTGGTGGCATCATTGCAGTTTGTGCCATCATTATTCACAAAGAATTGATGCTACCCATCCTATGCGGCATTTTCTTCGTCGAGAGTCTCAGCGTTATCATGCAGGTGCAGTGGTTTAAGTTTACGAAAACCCGTCCGCGTTTTCAGCGCGAGGGAAAGCCCGTGCGCATCTTCAAGGCCACGCCCATCCACGATACATTCCGCCGCAAAAATGAGGAACTCGACCCGGGCAGCTTCTATCTGCTGCGCAATTGGCCCCATCGCCCATTTGCTGAGTCGAAAATAACGGTGCGTTTCTGGATTACCACCATTCTTCTTGCAGCCGCTGCTATAATCACTCTGAAAATAAGATAACCTTTTCTTTTCTCAATTATCATGCGAATTGCAATTTTAGGAGCAGGCGAGAGCGGTGTGGGTGCCGCCATTTTGGCCCAGCAAAAGGGCTTCGAGGTCTTTGTGTCTGATAAAGGCCACATTGCCGAGCAATACAAGAATATGCTCAATCAATACGGCCTGCAATGGGAGGAGGGGCATCACACTGAGGAGCGCATACTCAATGCCGACGAGATCATTAAAAGCCCCGGAATCCCCGACACTGCTCCCATCGTAGCCAAGGCAATTGCGAAAGCCATTCCCATCATAAGCGAGATTGAATTTGCAGGTCGATATACGAAGGCTCGCAAAATTTGTATCACCGGCAGTAACGGAAAAACCACAACCACATCGCTCATTTATCACATCCTGAAAAAGGCCGGCTTTGATGTAGGGCTGGCTGGTAATATAGGGCGTAGCATGGCTTTGCAAGTGGCACAAAACGATCGTGAATGGTATGTTATCGAACTCTCGTCTTTTCAACTCGACAACATGTATGATTTCAGGGCCGACATTGCCGTGCTTCTCAACATCACACCCGATCATCTTGACCGTTATAACTACTGCATGCAAAACTACGTGGAGTCGAAAATGCGCATCATCCGTAATCAAAGACAAAGCGACGCTTTTATTTTTTGGGAGGGCGATGAATATATTTCAAAGGAGCTGAAAAAGCACGATGAAACGGGCGAAATTTATTCCTTCTCAGACGAAAAATCTCCTGCCAGCATCGCCTTTGTCGAAGATGGCGTAATGCGCTTGCTTGCCCCCTTTAATTTCGAAATGCAACTCCAAGAACTCTCGCTCCGGGGCCGACACAATGTGCGCAATGCGATGGCAGCTGCCCTCGCAACCCTGCGAGCCGGAGTCGCACCCGAGGCAGTGAGAAGCGGATTGTCTGACTTCCCGGGGGTGGAACATCGTCTGCAAAATGCCGGCACGGCACATGGCATACATTTCATCAACGACTCGAAAGCCACCAATGTTGACGCATGCTACTATGCTCTTGACGCCATGCATGCTCCAGTGGTGCTCATTTTGGGCGGACTCGACAAGGGTAACGATTATAACGAAATAATGCCCCTCGTAAAAGAAAAATGTCGCGCCCTAGTATTTATGGGAGTCGATAACCAGAAATTAAAGAAATTCTTCGGTGAAAAGGGCATTTTTTATGCAGAAACCTGCAGCATGGATGAGTGCATGAAGGCCTGCGTGAGGCTGGCTCATCCTGGCGACACCGTGTTGTTGAGCCCTTGTTGCGCCAGCTTCGATTTGTTTCGGAACATGGAGGACCGCGGTGAGCAATTCATGGAATGGGTGAAGCGCTTTGCTCACGAAGGAAAGGAGGTGGAAGGCAAATGACCAAGTTGGGCAATCTCTTTAAGGGCGACAAGGTAATATGGATCGTCTATTTTTTCTTGTGCATCATTTCGCTGGTAGAAGTCTATAGCGCAGGAAGCCAGTTGGCCTATAAGACTGGCGATTTCTATCGACCCTTATTCACCCAGGGTGCCATGCTCTCATTGGGCATGGTGGTTGTTTTTGTTTTTCACCGCATACCCTGCAATTATTTTCGTGTTCTCACGTTGCTCTATCCCATCATCCTGTTAGCCCTCATCCTTGTGTTAGTCATCGGAACAAAGGAAAACGACGGCTCCCGATGGCTGCCTATAGGCTCGTTCCATTTTCAGCCCTCCGAAGTAGCAAAAGGCATACTAATTATAACAGTGTCGTTGATGCTCGCTGTTTCGCAGCGCGAAGACGGAGCTGACGGAAAAATTTTCAATTGGATAGTGGGTGCTACGGCTGGAGTGTGCATCTTCATTTTGCCTGAAAACTTCTCTACGGCTGGCCTTGTGGCATTGGTGGTGCTGCTCATGATGTTCGTAGGACGTGTGTCAATAGCAAAAATTGGCGGATTAATCGGCGTCTTGGCCGTAGTGGGCAGCCTGGGAGTTGCGCTCCTGTTGGCCACTCCCGAAGACAGTGCCGTTTTGAGCGATGATTCCCCTCTGCACCGCGCAAAAACGTGGAAACACCGTGCCGAAAAGTTTTTTGTTAAAGAAGCCTATGTCCCCCCCGAAGCCTACGATATAGACAAAGATGCACAAGTGGCACATGCAAACATAGCCATAGCCTCGAGTAATTTCGTCGGGAAAATGCCGGGAAACTCCGAGCAGCGCGACTTCCTTAGTCAGGCCTTTTCCGACTTCATCTATGCCATTATCATCGAAGAAACGGGCCTATGGGGCGGTGCCTTCGTCATCATGCTCTATCTTGTCTTGCTCTATAGGGCCTCGCAGATAGCAAAACGATGTAAAGGAAGCTTTCCCGCCTTTCTCATACTTGGGTTATCCCTAATGATGGCAGTACAGGCTTTTGTAAACATGTCGGTGGCCGTAGGACTGCTCCCTGTGACAGGCCAAACACTTCCGCTGATAAGTCGTGGAGGAACATCCATACTTTGCTGCAGTTGGTTCATAGGCATGATGCTCAGTGTCAGCATCTATGCACAAAAGTGCGAACTGAAACGCATGCAAGCCAGTGGCGACAGTCAGCCCGAAACCAAAAATATTACAGAATATGACGAACCCGACGCAACATCAGAACAGGCAGACTAAGCAAGCCTGGCGCTCCCTAACTCGAATATCCCTTTTCGCTATCGTGGTGCTTTCCTTCGTTCTCCATGCCCTGCCAACGATCGCACAGCAAACCCAAGTGCGCTTCACAACCACAGCCGGTACTATTGTCATAGCCCTCTATGACGACACGCCCCTGCATCGCGACAATTTTGTAAAACTCGTTCGCGAGGGCTATTACGATGGACTTATCTTCCATCGCGTCATTCCCGAATTCATGGTGCAAACCGGCGACTCAGCCACCCGACATGCCACTCCCGGAACCCTCTATGGCGACGGCGACTTAGGCTATACTTTACCAGCCGAGATACGCTATCCGCAGCATTTCCACAAGGCAGGAGCCGTGGCCGCAGCGCGCGAAGGCGATGACGTAAACCCAGAGTTCCGAAGCAGCGCCGCCCAGTTCTACATCGTGATTGGGCGCACCTACAATGCCATGCAGCTCGACCGTATGCGAAAACGCGTGGCAGAAGCCACACAAAGCAATTTCGAATACCCCGAATCGGTGGCCGAAACCTACTATTTCAAGGGCGGAACACCGTGGCTCGACAAAACATACACCGTCTTTGGAGAAGTGGTCGAGGGATTCGATGAATTTTCCGACCTCTCCCTTGTGCCAACCGATGCTAATAACCGACCCCTCGAAGACGTGCGCATAGTCAAGGCCGAAGTGATTGAAAAATAGACACCCTTCTCCCTCCCCCTCCTCCTGTTTCCATCCTTAGTTTGTGTCGTTCATCATTCCTCCCGGCCCGACAGTTCAGACAGTTGGCTCAACTCTTCCGACAGTTGAGCCAACTGTTTTTAGTTGTAGGCCCCGGGTGTCGGTTTTCGTCGGGCCTTTTTCGTGATTTGGAACTTTCTGGGTCTGTTTTTGCCATCCGTGCCTGTCAATTTTCGCATTTTCGGTCTTTGTGAGTGCATTTTTTTCAAAAAAAAGTTGCGTTTAGATTTTGCGGTATGGAAATTAGTTGTACTTTT
>CADBQP010000061.1 GCA_902796835.1 uncultured Bacteroidales bacterium | reverse complement strand
TTTCCTGTTAAAAGTCCCATGTGTTGAGATTTTGTTTTGTTTTTTATGAATGTTGTTTTGAATTTCTGCAGTGGTTTAGTCGTGCATGCCCATGGCCCGCTCAATGAGGGTCTTGACAAACGGCTTAGCCTCCTCCTCTGTCACACCGACACCCAGACGGTTGTAGATGTAGGGCACCTCGAGGCCCCTGAGCGCATATAGAAAGATGTCGGCCATCAGAGCCACGCTCTCAATGTGGAAGGTCCCCTTGTCAACGCCCTCTTGCAACACGCGTTTCAGTATGCTGCGCTCCTCGCGGTCAAAGGTGCGGCGCACTTTCTCTACGGTCCAGATGTTCCTGAAAAATTCGGCTCTGAGCGAACCGTTTCGTGCCACGGTCTCCTTGATGGCGTTCAGGTGGGTGTAGGCCAGCATGAAGAGCTTGTTCTCGGGAGCTATGCTGGCCGAGGCTACGTCGTCGAGCAATTCCGACAGGCGGTCGAGCTCTCCCTCAATCACGGCGTAGTAGAGCTCCTCCTTGTTGCGAAAATAGGTGTAGAGCGTACGGCGGCCACGCCCAGAGGCGGTGGCAATATCGTTCATCGTAGTGGCTTCCATGCCCTTGCGGGCAAACAACTCGCGAGCCACTTCAACCAGTTTCAGGCGGGTCTTACTTACCGACATAGCGTTTTCTCTTATGATGAATACTCCGCAAATTTACACACTTTTTCCGATTGTGCAAACTTTTTCAGAAAAGTTTCACACATTCTCCCGAAACGTGCAATCCATAGCCATTCAGCATTCATGAAAAATGCCATAAAAAAAACACATCCCAAACAATGTCTGTCGGAATGTGCTTCTACGAATTAACAAGTTTTGAGTTGTAGCCTTAAGCCTTGGCGGCAGCGGTTCTCTTTTCCTTGATGCGAGCTTTCTTACCCGTGAGGTTACGCAGGTAGTAGAGCTTGGCGCGGCGAACCTTACCTACCTTGTTCACTTCGATGCTTTCAATGGCAGGAGAATCGAGCGGGAAAATACGCTCAACACCAATGGTGCCCGACATCTTGCGAACCGTGAAACGCTTCTTTTCTTCGTGGCCTACAATCTTGATAACAACGCCACGATAAAGCTGAACGCGTTCCTTGTTACCTTCGACGATTTTGTATGCTACGGTAATCGTGTCGCCAGCCTTGAACTTGGGGAACGATTTGCCCGTGGCAAATGCTTCTGCAGCAACTTTCAATAAATCTTCCATTGTGAGATTATTTTTTTGTTGGTTGTTCGTCTCGCACACAACATTCGCAGTTCTCTCTCTTAGCGCTCCTATATAATATTATATGGTGTGAGCATCGTGTAGCATGCCTCTCGTGTCCACCCTTAGGGCGCATCTGCCAGCGGTTGTGCCGAAAGCGGCTGCAAAGATAGAACTTTCTTGGCAAATCCTCCAAATAATCTCAAAACTTTTTCCTCCTCCCACGACAAATTACTTCATAAACCACATCGCTACCTCTGGGACAACCCTTTAGCGCCTCAAAAAAACAAACAGTCGAGCCAACAGTTCAAACAGTCGAGCCAACAGAAAATAAACTGACCGCCATTCTATTGTAGAAAGTAGGCGGCAAAAACGCCAAAACTCACCCTAAAAATTAAATATTCAAGCAGAAGTAAAAAAAATGGTCAAAAAATTTGGTGGTATCGTAGAGGTGTCTTACTTTTGCAGTGTCATAGTTCACTATAACACTAATCGCAAAAATTTTCAATCCATTAAAATTGATTTATGTTCAGTATCCAAAATTTATCGTTCAGGTATGCCGGTTCGCGTCAGCAAGTGTTTTCCAACTTCAGCCTGGAGCTCAGCGAAAACCGCATTTACGGTCTGCTGGGCAAGAACGGCACCGGCAAGTCTACGCTCCTATACCTGCTTAATGGCCTCTTGCGTCCGCAGGCCGGCCAAGTAAAATTCATGGGAAAGAATGTAGTGGAGCGCCATCCCGAAGTGTTGAGCGAAATATTCCTCGTGCCCGAGGAATACAGCCTGCCCAGCATCTCGCTCAAAGAATATGTGAAAATCAACGCCCCCTTTTATCCCCACTTTAGCAACGAGATGTTGCGCCAATGTCTCGACTGCTTCGAACTCTCGGCCGACTTGCAGCTCGGCTCGCTCTCAATGGGGCAGAAGAAGAAGGTGTTCATGAGTTTTGCACTGGCTGCCGGAACGCGAGTCCTCTTGCTCGACGAGCCCACCAACGGCCTCGACATTCCCTCGAAGAGTCAGTTTCGCAAGGCCGTGGCTCTCAGCATGAGCGACGAGCGTATTGTTGTTGTTTCAACCCACCAGGTGCGCGACGTCGACGCCCTGCTCGACCACATCGTGATGATAAATCAGTCGGGAGTGCTCGTCAATCACACTGTCGAGGATATCTGCAACAAATATCGCTTCGAAATGCGCTCGCCGGCCGCCATGACGCCCGATGTGGTCTATGCCGAATCGTCGTTGCAGGGCAACTATGTCGTTGTGCCCAACAACGGTTCCGACATTACGCCTATCAACATTGAAATCCTCTTCAATGCCGTAAACACAGGGGCACTTTCCATGGACTAATCACTTCGTAATTCACATAAAGAGCTTTCTAAAACAAACCATCCTAATCAATATGAAACGCGTTTCCCCAAAAATAGCTGCGCTCGCTCTTCTTGTCATCACGGCGGCGGGACTTGCCTCGTGCAACTTCTCGAAATACATGGACAAACTGCAGTCTGTAATTGTTAATGCCGAGGTAGACACATCTAAGTGCGACTTCAAAACTTTCGATGGCTTCACAGCCTCCAAACTCTATCTCAACGGTTATGCCGACTTCTATCTGCATCTGCTTCCCGAGGGCGCAGACGGCCGTGTCGAAGTGTGGGCAGAGCCCAAGGTAATGGAAAAACTCGTAGTAGGGCAGAGCGACGACGAACTGAAGGTGGACTTTCAGTCAAAAAGCCTGAAAAATGAACAAGGCAAGCCCAATGAACCCAAATCGCTCGTACATATATATATCCCTTCGCTCACGGCCATCGAGGCCCTTTGCATAGGACATCTCCAGCTGGGCAGTCTGCAGTTGCCGTCGGCCCTGGAAATGAAGCTAAGCGGCATGGTCGATGTCCAAATCGACACGCTGCGTTGCAGCAAGTTCACTTTTGAGTTTGAAGGCATGGACAACATGAAAATCCTTGCCCTGGCTGCCGACACCCTGCAGGGAAGTTTTGAAGGCATAGGCAACCTGAAAATTTCGGGTCTGCAAGCACGTTGGATAAACTGCCAGTCGGAAGGCATGGGCGACATGGTGCTGAGCGGAACAACCGAAGGCGGAATAATAAAGGCAAATGGCATAGGCGACATCGACGCCACCGGACTCAGAAGCACCGCACCCCTGCAAATTAGTTCGAACGGATTAGGAAAAGTCAAGAAATAAGTAAAATCAACACAGTTATGAAAAACTTCAACATACACCGTTTCGGCCTCACGCTGAGGCAAGATCTTTTTTCACACAAGCGCCTACTCATGCGCACCTTTTTGGGCATGTTTGCCGCATGCTTCCTCATTCTGATGATAGCTTTCTTTGAAGATATTGTCGCCCCAACCCAAATAATGATTGACGGGTCATTGCAGTTTGATTATGCTAACCACGACCATGTAAAGGCATTTATGACAGCGGTTATCTTCGTAGTTATCCTGCAGGGCGCCTCGCTGATTTTCAGCAATCTGCGAACCAAGGAAGAGCGCATTGCCTTTCTGGCTCTGCCAGCCACGAGGCTCGAAAAATTCCTGGTGCGCTGGATTTATGGCGCGGTGGTCTATGTGGCCTTGTTCTGCCTGGCCCTGATTGCAGCCGACCTCTTGCGCTACGCCATCACCCCGCTGATTGGCCCTGGCCGCCCACCACTGGTTTTTCCCGAGGTCTTTGCCGAAATCGTGCCCAAGATAAATGTGGATTATGTTGGCGGAGGCGATTTCAACGAAACTTATGTTCGTGACGTACGCCCTTGGATCTTGGCCAGTCTCGCAATGATTTTCGTTTGGCTCCATTCTGTCTATATGCTTGGCAGCAGCCTCTTCCGCAAGTACGCGTGGATTAACACCACCATTGCCGGAATAGTTATCTTCCTTGTTTTGGTGGTGGTCATCAGCAACTTGCCCGACATGGAACTTGAGACAAAACTGACCTCGACGGGGATGTCGAAAGCCTGCGTCGCTGTGGCCTTCGTGCTCACCGTGTTCAATTATTGGGCGTCCTATAGAGTTTTCAGTAGAATTCAGGTAGTACCGAGAAAATGGATAAATATATAAATTTCAGTGCAGAGAAGCCCATCTACATGCAGATAGCCGAGCGTTTGTGCGACGAAATCGTTTCGGGCTGCTATGCCGACGACGAGCACACCCCCTCGGTGCGCGAATACAGCGTGCTGCTCGAGGTGAACGTCAATACCACGGTGAAGGCCTATGAGCAACTCGTGCAGAGCGGCATAGTCTATCAGAAGCGCGGCATGGGATATTTCGTTACGAAGGGTGCGCGCGAGCAAATCTTGAAAGTGCGCCGCAAGGATTTCCTTGAACATCAGATGCCCGAGTTCATCAGCCGTATGCGTCAGCTGGGAGTTGGTGTGGAAGAATTCAATAAATGTTATAACGAAACCCAAAAATAATTCTATGAACAAGCCTTTATTATTTCTCTTTGTGTGGCTCGCTTCGATAGCGACGCTTTCTGCCCAGCAAAGTGTTGAGGGCGTGGCGGCCGACAGCGCCAGCCATTCGCCGCTGCCCTATGCAACGGTGCGCCTCTTTGCCGTCGGCAATGCCGAAAAGCCGGTTTCCACTTTCCTGACCGATGCCAACGGCCGCTTTTCGCAGCAGCTGAAAACTACGGGGCAGTTTCGGGCCGTTGTGAGCTCGGTGGGCATGCAAAATGCCGAGATTGACTTCGCACTGACGCCAGGTCAGACCCTTAAGCTCGATACTGTTTTCCTTTCGCCCTACATGCTGGGCACGGCCACGGTAACTGCGCAGCGCCCCGTGGTGAAGATGGAAACCGACAAGGTGACCTACGACCTTACGAGCGATGCCGACTCGAAAAGTTCCACGCTGCTCGACATGCTCCGCAAGGTGCCTCTCGTCACCGTGGACGGACAGGACAACATCACGGTGAACGGTTCGTCGAACTTCAAAGTCTATGTTGACGGCAAGCCCAACCCCATGCTCTCGTCCAATGCTTCGCTCGTGATGAAGAGCATTCCGGCTTCCTATGCCAAGAATATTGAGGTGATTACCAACCCAGGAGCCAAATATGACGCCGAGGGTGTGGGCGGCATACTCAATATTACCACCAACGTGGGCGCCGGAGCCTCGCAGAACGACCTTAATGGATACAGCGCCTCGCTCTCGGGCACACTGACTACACGCGGAGGAAATGGGAACGGTTTCTTCTCATGGCAAAAGGGCAAATTCTCGATGAGTGCAAACGCGGCCGTTAACGTGCAGCGTATGAACGGCACCACCTACAGCTTAGAACGCACGCAATACCTTTCGGGAGGAGAGGCGATGGAGACGAATATGTCGTCAATATCTAATATGCGAAATAATTTCGCGAATGGCGGCCTAAATATGAGCTATCAGATCGACTCGCTTCGCCTTTTCACTGCTGCGGGAAGCATTATGTCGTTCAATCAGCGCCAAGATATGGATATTCACTCGCTCATTACTCGTGGTGCGAACCAACTTTCTAACTACAATCAGGCACAGCGACAGCGGCAGCGCTACACTTCGTTCTCGGCTAACGTGGATTATCAGCGCAGTTTCGCAGGTAATCCCGACCGTTTTCTCACGCTTTCCTATCAGTTCAACAGTTCGCCGAGTCATTCGCGCGATAATAGCGACTTCACAGGCAGCAGCTTAATAATCCCCCTCAACAATTACTACAGCAACAACGAGATGCGGACCGACGAGCACACTGGACAGCTCGACTATACCACTCCGCTGGGTAAGGGTCACAAACTGAGTGTCGGTAGCAAATATATAGCGCGTATCAATAAGAGTGATTCAAAGTATTACGACTTTGATGGCTCCGACTACGTGCTTAATGTCGCTAACTGCGTAGATTATCGCCACTATAACCACATCGCCGCTGCTTATGCCGAATATGAGGGCAATCTGGGCAAGTTTAAGCTGAAGAGTGGCCTTCGTTATGAACATACATGGCAACGTGTGCGCTACATAGACGACGCTGCGCGCAACTTCGATTTGGACTATGGTAATCTTGTGCCCAACGCAACGCTAAGCTACCGACTTTCTGACACGCGGAGCCTCGGCATTTCATACAGCATGCGCATTATGCGTCCGCATATTAGGCAATTGAACCCCTACATAGACCGCACCAATCCTACTGTCATTAGTTATGGTAACCCCCACCTTGATGCGGAGAAAACCCACAAAATTAGCATAGTATATAACTCCTTCTCTACAAAACTCATCACCAACATCAATGCCTACTTCAACTTCTGCAATAACGGTATTGAAGATTATAGTTTTTATGACGACAATCATGTGATGAACGAAACCTATGACAACGTCAACCGCAGTCGCGACCTGGGCCTGAACCTGTTTCTCAACTATCGCCCCCTGCCCATTACGAGCATTATCGTTAATGCGGGTGGCAGCTATGTCGACCTTCGCTCGCCTGCCCTCGATCGTCATAACTCTGGCTGGCAGGGCAATTTGATGGTGGGACTTCAGCAAACCCTTTGGTGGAAGCTCAAACTCAGTGCCAATTTCATTACGATGACTCGCCGCCATACGCTGCAGGGATGGCACTCTGGTTTTGGCGGTCTCATGGGAAGCCTCACCAAATCGTTCATGAACGACTTCCTGACCGTGGGTATTTCCGGCTTCATGCCCCTGCGTGGTGACAAATTGCAGTTTAAAATCAACACTCACGGAAGCGATTTCGACAGTCGTATGACAGTGCGCGTACCAGTAGCTCAGGTTGGTATCACCTGTAGCCTAAAATTGGGCAATGTGGGACAAAAGACAAAAACCGTCAACCGCTCTATCGAGAACGACGACCTCATGGAGCGTCAAAGCGGCGACCAAATCGGAGGCATGGGCTCCATGGGCTCAGGCGTGAGCATGTAGGGAATACGATGCCTGCATTTCGAAAAACTGTTGGCTCAGTCGGATAATCTCTCGAGCCAACAGTTTTTTCTCTCGAGCCAACAGTTTTGTTTGACAGCCTTACTTTTTACTTGTTTTTGGGGCCACTATTTATAACATTTGCTATTTTTGTAGCGATTCTTATGAAAATAAAGTTCAATTAAAACAAAAAAAACTCTCAAGATGCTATTAACAACCACACAAACTATAGAGGGACACCCCATTGAGCAATACATGGGTCTGGTTACGGGCGAAACCATTTATGGCGCCAACTTCATTCGCGACTTCTTTGCAGGGATTCGCGATGTGGTAGGTGGCCGTTCGGGATCCTACGAGAAAATTGTGGAAAAAGGGCGATTGGCTGCTCTCAAGGAACTTGAGCAGCGTGCGCAGGCGCTCGGAGCCAATGCTGTTGTAGGCATAGACCTCGACTTCGAAACCGTGGGCGAGTCGATGCTCATGGTGGTGGCCACTGGAACCGCCGTGAGAGCTGCAGGCTTGCCGCCGGCTCGCTGATTTATGGCTTCTGATTTTTAAGAACAAACCAATCATATAACAGTAAACAATGAAAAAAATTCTTCTCTCCCTCCTGGCTCTCACACTGAGCCTTGGTTCGGCGCGTGCCGACGAGGGAATGTGGCTCCTTGCCATGATGGAGCAGCAACACCTGGCCGACTCGCTCAAGAAAGCTGGCCTTGAAATCTCGCCCGACTCACTCTACAGCGAGACAATGCCTTCGCTGAAAGACGTGGTGGGCATTTTCGGAAACGGATGTACGGGCGAAATCGTGAGCCGCGACGGTCTTATCTTCACCAACAACCACTGTGGTTTCGACTTTGTGCACAGCATGAGCACCATGGAGCACAATTACCTGCAAGACGGCTTCTACGCTAAGAGCCGCGCCGAGGAACTCCATACCCCAGGGCTCGACTTCGTTTTTGTGCGAGCCATCAAGGACGTGACGCAGATTGTAAATGATTCGCTCTCTTCACTAAATGAGTACGATCGCCAAAGCCAGCAGGCCCTTGCTCCACTGGCAAAAAAACTCCTGGCCCAAAGCGAATTTGCCGCAAAGAAAGGCATGCGCGCCCGCCTCGTCCCCTTCTACGACGGCAACCGCTTCTACATTTTCTATGAGCAAGTATATACCGACGTGCGCCTCGTAGTGAACATCCCCCAGAACTTTGCACAGTTTGGAGAGAACCAGGACAACTGGATGTGGCCGCGCCACAATCCCGACGTGGCCGTGTTCCGCGTCTATGCCGACGCCAATGGCGAGCCGGCCGACTACAACACCGAGAACGTGCCCCTGCGCTGCGAAAAGTATCTGCCCATTTCGATGAGCGGCATCAAGCAGGGCGATTTTGCCATGGTGATGGGTTTCCCAGGCACCACCACGCGCTACCTGACGGCCGGACAAATCGAGGGCCGCGTGCGCGACCTCAATGCCCCGATCAACACGATGGGCAACGTGGTGCTCGACCACTTGAAGCAGCTCATGGACAATGACCCCGAACTCAACCTGTCGCTGGCAAGCGACTACTTCATGATGGGCAACACGGTGAAAAACTTTGGCGGCATGAACGAAGCCGTGCGCAAGATAAAACTCGTGGAGCGCACCCGACTCAAGGAACTCGACTTTAAGAAGTGGGCGCAGGCGCAGGGCAAGCCCGAATATGCCGGGGCAATCACTGTGCTCGATGAGCTCGTAAAACTGCAGGCCGACACCTTGCACGACCTCTATCTGGCCAGTTTCGGAATGCGTCAGCTCGAAATGAAAACCGACCTGCCCATGGTTACCGACTATGTGGAGAACTTTAAAAAATATAAGAAGGAGAAAAAAGCCGATGAGATGCGCGCCACCATTCTGAGCAACACAACTTTCCTCACTCCCGCCCAGCGCGAGCGCAACCGCGCGTTGATGAAAAAAGTGTTCCGCACCTATCTGGCCGAGAAGAAGCTCGACCTCTCGCTCTGCGGCATCACTTCGCCTGCCGAGTCCGACCTTTTCGTTGAGGCCATGTTCGTCAGTTCCATTTTTGCCGACAGCACGCGTCTCGATGCATTCTTGAAGAAACCCGATGCCGAAAAGTTTGCGCTCGATCCGTTTGTCTACTTCCGTGGCAGCATGCAAAACTACATTATGGAGCTCACTAAGAACTTGGGCGAGTATTCGGAGGTCGAGACACTGCTGAGAAAGACCTACACCGGTGCCCAGTGTGAGCGCCTGGGCTGGTCGAAGGCTCCCGATGCCAACTTCACACTTCGCATGACCTATGGCAAAGTGTGCGACCTCAATCCGCGCGATGCCGTGCACTACGACTACGAAACCGTCATCGACGGCATGTTTGAGAAAGAAAACCCTGCCGACCCCGACTATGTGGTCAACGAAAAAGTGCGCGCCCTGTATCTGGCTCAAGACTTTGGCCGCTATGCGCGCCCCGACGGCAAACTGCCGGCCTGCTTCATCACCGACAACGACATTACTGGCGGTAACAGCGGCTCGCCCGTGATGAACGCTCGCGGCGAGCTCATCGGCGTGGCATTCGACGGCAACATTGAGAGCCTTTCGAGCGATTTGGAGTTCAATCCCGAGTTGCAACGTTGCATCTGTGTCGATATCCGCTACGTGCTCTGGTGCATCGACAAGCTGTCCGGCAGCACCTATCTCTTCGACGAGCTCGACCTGCGATAGCGCCCGGCCCGACCTGACTCTTGCCCTCGAAGAAAGAAAAAAATAATTACATAACGAAAGAGAGCGAAGCCGCAATCTAACAGCGGCTCCGCTCTCTTTCGTTTCCTTGGCTGAGCATTAGCTCTACTGGCCGAGGTGTTATTTTGTGCAGTTCACCTTCTTCGTGGTTTGCTGGCCGTTGGGGGCAGTGGCTTTTACCACGTAGGTCCCAGGCTGTGCAATGTCGATGGTGGCGCTGCTTTCGCTGATTGTGAGCTGCCTTATGCGCTGGCCCGTCAGGTTGTATACCTCTACGATGGTTCCGGCAGCAGCGCCTCCAATGGCGATGCTTCCCTTGGCAGGCACAATGGCGATGCGTGCTGCAGAAGTTGTAGCTGGCTTAATGCCCGAAGGGTCGCCGGCCTTGACGGGGTGGCAGTTGAAAGCGGCCACGTAGTTTGGCGGCATGCGCAGGTTGATGACGTGGTCGGGATGGAATGTTCTTGAGGTGACGGCAAGGCGTCGCTGGTCGTCGAAGGCTGGCTCAAAGTGTATGGAATCGGTGATGTGGCTCGGAATTTCGAACATCTGTCGCGGTGTGATGCTCAGCGTCTGAATGGAGTTGCACGGATTGCGGAAGGTTACGACGGCCTTCTGCTCGTTCCAGGCTGCCCAGCCATAGACGGAGGCTTTCGTGCCGTCCCAGGGGTCGCCACCCACCCAGTGTACGTCGCCGAAGACGTCGGCATTGTCTTCGTGCCAGCGCAGACACTTGGCAATTTCTCCCCACAACTTTCCATTGTTGATGTTGTTGAGTTTGGCATAGTCGGTGTAGAGCTCCACCATGGCCGAGCCGCAACCAAAGGCGCAGCGTATTTCGCGCACAATGCCCTCGTAGTCGTCGGGCATGGCGGCCGGCGGACCATAGTTGGTGACCATGATGCCGTGGGTCATGATGTCGTTGATGGGGCAGAGCGGGGAGTTTACCACATAGCGGTCGTGCACCAGGTTGTCGCGGTAGGTGATCCATTGCTCTCGCTTGTCGCCCTGGTCGCCAATGACGTTCCAGTCGTCGCACTGGCGCCAGGTGGCATCGGTGTACTTAAACCAGAAAGGCGAAGCCCACGAGCCGGCTGTGGTGTAGATGAAGACGTCGTCCTTCACGTTTTTGCGCAGTTTCTCTTCGATGCTGATAATTCCCTCGCAGTCTTCCAGTCCGCTGTCGGTGGGGTTGGGGCCCGTGGCATCGGCAATGCCGCTCAGGCCGTCGAACTTGAAGCAGTTGAAGTTGTAGTTGGTGAGCATTGAAGTGCATGCGTTGAGGAATACGTTGTAGTATTCGCTGTCGGCCAGGCCCATGGTTTTTCCTTTGTTGGTCCAATATTGCTGGCGCACGGCTCCGGCGCGGTCGTATCCGCCTTTGGGGCCCAGCCAGGCTCCGATGTTGGAGTTCATGGCGGCCACGGCGTTGCTCAGGTTTGTGAAACCGTTGGGAAACCCTCTGTTGAAGCCCCAGTCGCCATAGCTATCCCAACCGTCGTCCCATACGAAGGATTTGGGCGCCACGCCATAAACATCGAAGAGTTTGGTCTTCCACTGTGTGAGCACGTCGAGGCATTGTGCCTCGGTCATGCAGCGCGAATAGTCGTTGAGGTTGGTTTGATAGTTGTTGGTGCGGTTAATGTTGAGTTCGTACCACGAATTATAGAGCGCGAAGGAGCGCCATGGTACTGCCCGCTCGCGTTCGATGTATGCCAGCACGGAGCGTCGGGCCTGATTTTGCTGCTCGTCCTGAGCAATGAGTCCCACCACGGTCGATACGCTCCATGTTTCGCCACGCTTCAGGGTGGTGGGGCGCTCCCAGAGTCCTTCAATGGGTGTGGTCGATGTGGGGTCCTGCTCGGGGGTAAAGGGGGTCACCTGAGGTCCGCCGAGCCCTATGTTTCCCTCGCTGTTCACCGACTCCTCGGTGAGTATTTCTACGATGTAGCGCAGGGTGTAGCGGCCGGCTTCGGGCACGCTGAGGGTGTAGATGTTGTATTCGGGGCTGCTGCCGGTAAATCCGGTGTGGTAGTCTTTGGCCACCACCTGGCCGTTTTTCAGCAGGTCTACGCCCACAATGCTCAGGCCCTTTGAGCCGCTTTTATATACAAAGGTGCAGGTGAGTTGTCCGCCTGCAGCGATGTTTACGAGTCCCTGGCTCACGAGGAAGCTGCCCGTGGTGAACCACGACGTGCCGCGCCGCGGCTTGAGCGAGAGCACTTCGTTGGGCACGTCGGTAGCAGCCATTTCGACGAACGAGCCTGGTTCCCAAGTCGTTGGGCTGAATGGGGCGGAGGCTTGGCCAACTCCTGTCTTGTTGACGCCCATGGGGGTTTCCAGTCCGGCAAATATGCGGTTGGTGGTGAGTATGGCGCCGCGCGTGTTGCCCACTACTTTGGGTTCTCCGTGGCGGTTGTATACTTCATAGTGCATGGGTATGATGCTCTTGAAGTCGTAGTTGGCCGAGGCGTTGATGTCGAGATTGGTGCGCAGGTAGTGTGAGCCGTCGCGCAGCACGGCGGTCCATTCCAGTTTCAGCGAATTATACGTATATTGGGCTTTGATTTGCCAGCCGTTGAAGCGATCGCTGCCTTTCGTGGCATTGGGATTGCCCGTGAGGCGTTCGCTGCTAACGGAGGTGAGCCTCATGGAGTTGGAGCTCACGGTTCGTCCGGCCGACAGGTTCAGTGTGAACAGTTCGTTGGCGGGAGCCAGGTCGAGCGCCTCGCATCCGCCGAATGTGAGGTGCTGTCCGTCGCTCGTGAATGTGGCGCTGAGCAGATTGTTGCTTAGTGTCCACGTGTTGTCGCCCTCAGTGAGATGAGCTTCGCCGGGCTTTTCGGCAGCAGGATAGAGCACGGTCTGAGCCCAAGCGGGAGCGGCACTTGTCAGAAATGCAGCGAGCAGCATGGTTAGCGCCAGCAATAGTGGAGTTTTGGATTTCATTTTTTTTTGATGGTTTATGGTTTAAGGTTTTGATGCGGCGGCAATAGCGAGGATGCCGTCTGTTATTTCAAGGTATAGAGTTTTTCGTGTTGAAAGCTGGGCACGCGAATAATTACGTCGTCGCTCATGAGGCGCTGAATGAGCCTGTAGGCCGAGCTGATGCTCATTTCGAGCTTAGCCGAGAGTGCTTTTGTGGTGAAGTTGCGCCCGCCCTTGCTCAGTTCGCGCAGGGCCTGCCTGAGCGAGGCATCGTCAATTTGCTTCGACTTTTCGTGAGTGGCCACCACTTGTCTGAAGTCCACGTTGAGCAGCTCGCCCTTCAACTTGCGTTCGGGCTGAAACTTAATGGTGCGCACATAGCCTTTCTTCAGGGTTTTGCGGCCTTTCTTGTCGGTGGCAATTTCGCCTTCAATGGATGGGGCGAAATATCCCAGCTCGTTCAGGTGGACGCGGTTGCCATTTTTCAGGTGGAAGGCCATGCTGTCGGCCAGTGCTGCCAAGGCTGCCAGAATGTCGGCGCGGGTGAGGGTGGTGGAACGCACAATGTCGTCGACGATTGTGTTGATGTCAACCGTTTGCTTGGCAATGAAGCGGGCGTAGGTGCTTTCGAGAGCGCCCGATGTTTCGAGAATTTTGTATGAAATCATGGCATAAGTTTTTTTAAGATAAGGGTTTCAGTGCTGTTGACGTTGTTTTCATGGCGGGCTCGCAGCTTGGCGGCATGGGCGGCCTTGTGGCCCGGCTGAGCAGGCTGCTGCTTTTTTTGAGGTGCCCTTTTGTTGAATTCTCACCCTGGTGGGAAAACTTTCTCACCGTGGTGAAAAAACTTTCTCACCCTGATGAAAAAACTTTCTCACCGTGGTGAAATTTCTTTTATGTCGGCAAATATAATATTTTTCTAGGCTCTTTGAGCACAGATGTCCCCGTTTTTTTTGACAATGAGGCCACAAATGTTGCAAAGGTGCTTGCAGACGAAAAAAAATGCGTAATTTTGCGGCGCAAAAAATCAGGATATGGAAAAGAAACGCATCATACTCACCGGCGACCGCCCCACGGGTCGTCTCCACATCGGACATTATGTGGGCTCGTTGCGCCGCAGGGTGCAGCTTCAGGAAGAGGGAAACTACGACAAAATGTACGTATTCATTGCCGACGCACAGGCACTGACCGACAACGTGGATAACCCCGAGAAAGTGAGGCAAAACGTAGTGGAAGTGGCTCTCGACTACCTTTCCGTGGGGCTCGACCCCGACAAGGTGTGCCTCTTCATCCAGTCTCAGATAGCCGAGCTCACCGAACTCACCTTCTATTATATGGACCTCGTCACCGTGAGTCGCCTTCAGCGCAATCCCACGGTGAAGACAGAAATCCAGATGCGCGGCTTCGGAGGCGAAAGCATTCCGGTGGGATTCTTCACGTATCCCATCAGCCAGGCTGCCGACATTACCGCCTTCGATGCCACCATTGTGCCCGTGGGCGAGGACCAGAAGCCCATGATTGAGCAGACGTGCGAAATCGTGCGCCGCTTCAACCACATATATGGCGACACACTCGTGGAGCCGCAAATCATGCTCCCCGACAATGCTGCCTGCCTGCGACTGCCCGGCACCGACGGCAAGGCAAAGATGAGCAAGTCGCTCTGCAACTGCATCTACCTTTCGGACACGGCGGCCGAGCTCAAGAAGAAGGTCATGTCCATGTACACCGACCCGGAGCATATCCACGTGGAAGATCCGGGCCACCTCGAGGGCAACACCGTTTTCACCTATCTCGACGCATTCAGCCGGCCCGAGCACTTTGCGCAATACTGGCCCGAATATGCCGGCCTCGATGAACTCAAGGCACACTACCAGCGCGGCGGACTGGGCGACATGAAAGTGAAGAAATTCCTGCTCAAGATTCTCGATGAGACCCTCGAACCCATTCGCCAGCGTCGCAAGGAGTTTGAGCAAGACATACCCGCCGTCTACGACATACTGCGCCGCGGAAGCGAGCAAGCACGCGAAGCTGCAGCACAAACGCTCGACCGTGTGCGCAAGGCCATGAAGATCAACTACTTCGACGATGCTGAGCTCATTGCCCAGCAGCAAAAGCTCTTTAACGGCCAGGCCTGACATACCCCCACGGCCGTACGCGTGGCCCGCGGTGAGCTTAAGGCAAACTCCGCAGAGTCTGAAAAAATGTAAGCCGCGACGCACCATATAATATTATAGACAGACACCTCAAAATGTCCGCTCAGGAACAATAATTTGCTTGGAAAAATAAAAAAATGGGGTCTAAGTGTTTTGCGGAAAGAAAAAAGTGCTTATCTTTGCCGACCGAATGCCGCCAAGCTACGCTGAGCAATAGTTGATGAAAGCCTTTCGCATCGCAGACAGGCGCTCGGTCGGGCCTCGAAGCGGCATGCTACAGCAAATAATAAAAACAAAATAAGCAATGAAAAGAACTTTTCAGCCTCACAATCGCAAAAGAAACAACAAGCACGGTTTCCGTCAACGCATGCTCACAGCCAATGGTCGCCGCGTGCTCGCTGCTCGTCGCGCCAAAGGTCGCAAAAAGCTCACCGTAGCCGACGAAGTTCACGGAAAGCGCTGGGACAAGTAAATCCCCTCGCGCTGTGTAGAGGCCATGAGGCATGGCCGCAACAGACGATAGCAGAGGCTCATCCTGCCAAGCAGGGATGGGCTTTTGTTGTATGCACACCCTGCAGAGACTTGAACAAGAAAATTGCGCAAAGCTTTGCTCGGAGCATACTTTTACGTACCTTTGCCTAAAATATTGCAAAGACTCCATTCATGAAAATCTTTGGAAACGGAAATTCGGGCTATCTGCTCAAAAATTGCTTGACAATGGTTGTTGTGGCCATTGTGTTGGTTGTGGCAGCCTTCATCTTCGTAGGATTTTATACGCACCACGGCGAAAGCATAGAGGTGCCCAATCTGCGCGGCATGACCATAAGCAAGGCCATCGACGAACTTGACGAGCTGGGCCTGAAGGCCGAAGTGGTCGACACGGGTTTCGTGCGCAATCTGCCCCCCGGTGTAGTGCTCGAACAGTCGATGGCCGCAGGCAAGCACGTGAAATCGGGCCGCACCGTGCAGCTCACCGTCAATGCCGCCTCGGCCCGCAAAGTGGCCCTGCCCGATCTTGCCGACAACTGCTCGCTGCGTGAGGCAGAAGCCAAGCTGAGTGCTATAGGCTTCACTGTAGGTCCGCCTGAATACACCATCGGCGACCGCGACTGGGTGTACGGAGTGAAGGTGCATGGCCGGACTGTGGCAGCTGGCACACGCATTTCTACCGACGATGTAATCACACTCGTGGTAGGCGATGGAATGGCCACCCAAGAGTTCAACGGAAACGACAGCCTCGACTACGAAATCTTTGGCCATGAAATAGATTCAGTGGTCGAAGAGGTAGTGAAACAAGTAGAGACTACACCGCAGAAGAACAAGTCGGACGAGTTGTTTGAATAGTTTTTCAACATGATAGATAGCGACGCCGAAGAAAGGCTGGCCGACGAAATGGTCGACGAAGACGAGGGTGGGGCGCTCTATGAGCACTTTCGCATTGTGGCCGACGCGGGACAGGAACTCCTGCGCGTCGACAAATTCATGATGGCCCATTTGCCAAACACCTCGCGCAACCGCATTCAGCAGGCTGCGCGTGCGGGGTTTGTGCATGTCAATGAGCGTCCCGTCAAGAGCAACTATCGTGTAAAGCCCGGCGACGTGGTGACGCTGCTGCTCGACCGCCCGCGCTATGACAACACCATTCAGCCCGAGAACATTCCCCTCAACATTGTCTACGAAGACGATTGCCTGATAGTGGTCAACAAGCCGGCCGGCTTGGTGGTACACCCGGGCTTTGGGAATTGGAGCGGAACGCTCGTCAATGCCCTGGCGTGGCACATGCGCCACAATCCGCAATTCGATGCCAACGACCCTGCTGTGGGGCTCGTTCACCGCATCGACAAAGACACCAGCGGACTGCTCGTCATCGCCAAGACCCCCGAGGCCAAAACCAACCTGGGCCTGCAGTTCTTCAACAAAACCACGCGACGCAAGTATAATGCCCTTGTGTGGGGCAACTTTCAGGAAGACGAGGGGCGCATTGAGGGCAATATCGCACGCAATCCGCACGACAGGCTCCAGATGGCCGTGTTTCCGCCCGATTCGGAAATAGGAAAAAGCGCCGTTACGCATTATCGCGTATTGGAACGTTTCGGATACGTAAGCCTTGTGGAATGCATCCTTGAAACGGGGCGCACCCACCAAATCAGGGCCCACATGACACACATAGGGCATCCCCTCTTCAACGATGCGCGCTACGGTGGCGACAAAATCCTGCGCGGACTGCCCACTGGCTCCTACAGCGACTTTGTGCGCAACGGCTTTGCCTTGTGTCCACGCCAGGCCCTCCATGCCCGCACACTTGGTTTTCGTCATCCCGACGGGCGCGAGCTCGACTTTGAGTGTCCGCTGCCCGACGACATGCAGCAGCTCATTGACAAATGGCGAAAATATGTTTCGGCAATAAAGTAAAGTACCATTCTCATTATATATTCCCCATGAAAAGAAACATTGCAATTGTGGCAGGAGGCGATTCGTCGGAGCACGATGTATCGTTGCGCTCGGCAGCAGGCCTCATGTCGTTCATAGATGCAGAGAAATATACATGCCACGTGGTTGAGATGCAAGGCCAGGAATGGCATGTGTGCTATGGCGACGAAAAGCTCCCCATCGACAAAAACGATTTCTCGTTCCGCGCCGCCGACGGACATCACACCTTTGACTTCGCCTATATCACCATTCACGGCACGCCCGGCGAGAACGGCATACTCCAGGGCTACTTCGACCTGCTGGGCATCCCCTATAGCACGAGCGACGTATTCGTAGAAGCCCTTACGTTCAATAAATTTGCGCTCGTCAACTATCTCCGCACGTTCAAGATGTGTGGTCTGAGCGACTCCGTGCTCATCAGAAAAAATGCACCGCGCCCTTCCGACGAAAAGATTGTGGCGCGCCTTGGCTTGCCCTGTTTTGTGAAGCCCAACGGAGGAGGAAGCAGTTTTGGCGTAACCAAGGTGAAGACGCAGGCTGCCCTGGCCGAAGCCATTGCGCGGGCCATGGACGAAGACAGCGAGGTGATGATTGAAAAGCTGCTTGTGGGCACCGAGGTAACATGTGGTTGCTATGCCAAGGGTGGCGAAGTTGTGGTTTTCCCCATCACCGAAGTGGTGACCGACCAGGAATTCTTCGACTACGACGCCAAATACAATGGCAAGGTAGACGAAATTACACCAGCCCGCATCCATCCCGATACTGCCCGGCGTGTGGCCGAAACCACGAAGCACATCTATCACATGCTGGGCTGCTACGGCATCATCCGCATCGACTACATCCTGAGCGGTGAGCCGGGGCAGGAAACCATCAACCTGCTCGAAGTGAACACCACCCCGGGAATGACGGCCACCAGCTTCATCCCCCAGCAGGTGCGTGCTGCCGGTCTCGATATCAAGGACGTGATGACCGATATTATTGAAGGAAGGTTTTAACTGTCAAAAAGTTTTCTATGAACATCCCCTCACAATTTGATGCCATACGTCCCTATGAGCCCGAGGAAGTGGGGCGTGAACTGCAAAACCTAATGCACGACGAGCAGTTTGCCCAACTTTGGCCCTTGTTGCAACCCTTGCTGGGCTTGCAGGCAGAGCAGGTTGGGCAGGCCATGGCGAAGTGTGAGTCGAACCTTGATTTTCAGCGCACTTTTCTCTATCCCTTTGTGCAGAAAATCACAGATCAGCTCACCACTGGCTGCGACCTCGACACCTCGGCCCTCGCCGACAAAACCGCCAGCTACACTTTCATCTCAAACCATCGCGACATAGTGCTCGACAGCGCGCTGCTTTGCAAGATGCTCATCGAAAGCGGATTTCCCGACACCGTAGAGATTGCCATAGGCGACAATTTGCTCGTATTTCCGTGGATTGAGCGTCTTGTGCGCCTCAACAAGGCATTCATTGTGCGTCGTTCGCTACCCATGCGCGAGATGCTTGCTGCCAGTAAGCTGCTGAGCGATTACATGCACTTTGCCATTTCCCAAAAACACCAGGGAATATGGATTGCACAGCGCGAGGGACGTGCCAAAGACTCGGACGACCGCACACAGGAGGCCCTGCTCAAAATGATGGCCATGGGAGGCGAAGGAACCCTGGCGCAGCGCATCGCATCGCTCCACATTGTGCCGCTGGCTATCTCTTACGAATATGACCCCTGCGACTATCTCAAGGCCAAGGAGTTTCAGCTTAAACGCGACGTGGAAGGATTTAGAAAATCGAAGCAGGACGACCTTGACAATATGCGGACAGGCATTATGGGCTATAAAGGAGCCGTTCACTACGAGGCCGCACCGTGTATTAACTCCTGGCTCAGCGAGCTCGAGTCGCTGCCCAAAAACGAATTCTTTGCGGAACTCTGTCGCCGCATAGACCGTGAAATACACAGTCGATACCGACTTTATGCCGGCAACTACGTAGCGCTCGACTTGCTCGAAGGCTCTGACGCCCATGCTGCCCACTATAGCGTTGCCGAGAAAGCGCGCTTTGAGGAATATCTGCAAAGCAGGGTAGAGAAAGTTGACCTGCCTCAGCGCGATGACGCCTTCATTCGCGAGCGCATACTGACTATGTATGCCAATCCGGCACGTAATTATATTAAAGCACACCAATGATGTCTCAATTTCTTCGCAATCTCATCCGAAAAGCCACGACACCAATCCTGATGGGTGTCATCGTGAGTAGTTCATCGCTTCTTGCAGCCTGTTCCGACAGCGACGATGATCCTGTTGCCGATTATGTGGAAAACCTGGGCGAACTGCTCACGGGCAACGACGGTGTAGCCACCCACTTTCGCCTCGATGACGGCACGGTGTATGAGGTGGTGAACAATCTATCCAATCTTGCTCCCGACTCGCTCTATCGCGTGGTGGGCCTCTATGTGCTCGATAATGCCCGGCGTGTTCGCTTTGCCAGCCTGTCGCAGATTACGTCGCCCCGTCCCGTATTCATGTCGTCCGAACGGGTGAAAGAAGATTTGCTCGACCTCGTTTCGGCTTGGAAGAAGCCGCGCTACTTCAACTTCGTGCTCCGTCTGAAAACCGGCGGAAACTCTCACTATCTGGGCTTCGTTGACCACGGCATTGAGCAGCGCACTTCTGGCCAGCGCGTTTGGCATCTTTCGCTCTATCACGACCAGAATGACGACCCTCTCTACTACAGCCGCGAGGTCTATGTCTCTTGCCCCCTCTACCACAAGGCCGACAGCCTGCTCCCGGGACGCGATTCCGTCTATTTCAGCCTTCAAACCTTTGAAGGAAAAATATTGTTGAAAGAGGCCTACTAAAAGATTCTCGCAGAAGCCTGTTTTGTTTGAGCCTAAATAGAAATTGTTTTTTTGGTGATGCTTCGCAGATTTCTCGTTTCCTATCTCCTGCTCTTTGTGGCCTCTGCCGCCTTGTCGCAGCGGCCCAAGTTGCTTTCGCAAAAGCGTTTGTCGCGCTCGGCCGTGGCTACGGGCCATTTCAGTGGCATTGCGCCGCTGGGAGGAGGCCGCTACGCCGTGGTGAGCGACAAGGAGCAGACCCCGGGATTCTATGTGTGGCACATCGACATCGACAGCTTGACAGGCAGCCTGCGTTCCGTGCGCAGCGAAGGTTATCGCAGTGGGCCAGCCAAAGGGTCAGCCTTCGATATCGAGGGCATTGCCTTTTTTCCGCCTTGTGGCACACTCTTTCTGAGCGATGAATATAGTCAGACCATCAGCGAATATACCTCCGAAGCCCAGCCCACCGGACGCCATCTTGCCGTGCCCCCATTGCTGGGACGCCACAATGTGCAGTCAAACATGGGTTTCGAAGCATTGACCTACGACACTCTTGGACATCTTTTCTATACCATGACCGAGAGCCCACTGCGTTCAGATACGGCTCTCTACGGTCCTCGCATGTTGCGCCTTCAGAGTTTTTCAGACAATCTGCAGCCGCATGGCCAGTGGAGCTATCTGCTCGAGGAACCTCAACTCTTGGGGCGCGGTCGCACTCATGTTCAGGGCGTGTCGGCCTTGTGTGCCTTGCCCGACGGCCGGCTGCTTGTGCTCGAGCGCGAACTCAGTGTGAAGAGGCGTTATTTGGGCAGCCGAGTGAGATGCCATGTGTTTTTGATAGAGCCCCTGTCGGCCTTAAGCGCTACCGTGCAGAAATGCGGCAGCGAGGAAGCCTTGGCCAAGCCCCAAGAGCTCAAAAAACAACTCATAGTATCCTTTCGGTCGCGCCTGTGGCCCCTGGCTAAGGGGTGGGCCAACTATGAAGGCATGTGCTTGGGGCCGCGATTGGCCGACGGGCGTCAAACCATATTGCTCATCAACGACTCGCAAGCCTCGATGGGCAACAGCCTCTACAGGCTGCGCAACTATTTGCGCGTGCTCATTTTGCCTGCCCACATATAGAAACTGCGGACCGGAGTCAGCTTCCAGTCCGCAGTCTTTTTTTATGTCGTTTGCGTGTGGCCCTGAATTATTTCATCAGCAGTCGCTGGGCCGAGGGTGTTAGCTCGCTCTCCAGGTCGGCAATGGAGATTTTTGCCGAGGGCATGCCTGCAGCGTAGGGCGCGATTTCGTAGGGCTGATAGTCAAACACGAGGCTGTCGCCCATAATGAGCGGCATGGCTGCCGGCAGCGGCACCACTTCAGTCAGGTCGTCAGACAGGCTAAGAAGCTCCTTGAGTTCATTCCAGTTTTTCACTTCGAAATACTTACACAGTTCCTTGGTGATGGCCTGTTGAATCTTCACGTTTTGCTCGTGGTCGGTTTTGAAAATGTTCCATCCAAGCAGTTTTCCGTCGGTTTTGCGGAAGCTCTGGCCTGTGGCATAATGGTATCCGTGAGCCGCGCCCACGTTCATCACCTCGCCCACGTTCAGAAAACTCACCACACGGTCGTTTTCAAATACCTTCTTGATTTCCGTGCGTTCATACTCCACCTCACTCTCTTCGCCTTCTGTAGCCCATTGCAAGATGTCGGCCAACGCCTTCTTGGGCGATGTTTCAGAGGTGTTGAGCTCGTCGAAAATCCATTCGCGCACGTTTGTTGCCAGCGCCGAGTTGTCTCCCTCGGCGGGGAAATCTATGATAGCCATGCGCTGACATTCAATCGAGTCGAGCTCAGGATAGATGGTGTTCGCAATCTTGCGCATCGACGAGTCGCATAGCGTTTCAATGGCCAGCGTGTCGGTCGAAGTCAGTGATGTTTGGTTGTCTCCCTTGTTCGAAGGAGTGTTGTGGCAGGCCGCGAGGCCAAGGACCATGCAGGTCAGAAAAAACTTTTTCATCTTTTTAATGTGTGTTTATAAATAATTAAGGTGTAGCTGGCTGTGGAGTGCGGGCTATATGTCTTCAATCTTTACCAGTCCGTGCGACACGGCATAGACCGTCATGGCACTTACAGATTTTGTGCGCAACTTCGAGGCCAGGTTCTTGCGGTGAGAAATAGCTGTGGTGAGGGCAATTCCCAGTTCGGCAGCAATCATTTTGTTTGTCATCCCTTTCACCACCAGTCGCAGCACTTCCGTTTCGCGTGGAGTGAGCATAGCGTGGGGCATGCCCATCTTTTTCTCCACCACTTGTGCTGGCATAGGCCCATGTGGCCCGTGTGCTTTGGCATGGAGGGCTACAAACGCGCGCACAAAGTCTTCGCGGCTCTGCCCCACGTCAATGGTGCGAAATTCAGCTGGCAGCAGACTGCTGCGTGCCCCTTCGACGAGCACAAACGTGCGGTGCTGTCGTTCCACAAAGAAACGTGCATGTTGCATCAGTACGTCGGCCGCCACAAAATAGTGTACAAACTGCCCATGGTCCGCTTCGCTGAGCGCCTCAAACGAGGCGAAAGTCTGCGGTCGAGCCATGGGCATGGCCTGCTCCACAAGGGCGGCGAGCCCAATGGCAGCGAGTGTATTCGCGTGCACTATGGCAATGGCGGGCATCTCGTTCATGCTGCAAAAGTAAAACAAACGAAGAAAAAAAGCAAACCATCGGCTGCAAAAATAAACAGGGGAACTGATAACCCGATGTGCACAAATCATTGAAGGTGTGACCCATAAAAAAACAGTTGGCCCGGCAGTTTTGTCTGTCGAGCCAACTCTTTCAACTATCGAGCCGATAGTTCCGGCGCCTGCTTTATGAAAACATACAAAAAATCCCCGCCCGCAAACACACCTGCGTTTGCGGACGGGGATTACCGCTACATCGCCCCAGCATGCCCGCCACAATTATAGCGGCAGCCATCAGGAAAACCCAGAGGGGCTGCCACGCGGCAGCATCCTCCTTATTGTTTTCTTTCAGTTTCTTATGTTTTACTGAGGTTTTCTAAGTTTTTGTTGTTTCGTTTAGAATGAGTTTAATTACCTCCCTTCGCT
>CADBQP010000060.1 GCA_902796835.1 uncultured Bacteroidales bacterium | reverse complement strand
TTCAGTAGCTCAGTTGGTTAGAGCACCTGACTGTTAATCAGGGGGTCGTTGGTTCAAGCCCATCCTGAAGCGCAAAAGTCCCAATCGTATGTGGTTGGGGCTTTTTGTTTGTGTGAGATAGCCGAGCGGGCGTCAGCCGGCATGCAAGGCTCTATAGGCAGTAGGGGTGACGCCATAGTATTTTTTGAAATTTCGGCGAAAGGTGCTGTCTTCGTAGAATCCTGAGCGAGCTCCAACCTCCTTGGAGGATATTGAGGGTTCGGCAACAAGCAGATAGGCAGCATACTCCACGCGCTTTTTGTTTAGATAGTCGAGTCGCTTGTTGGTGCTGGCAAACTGCTGGATGAGTTTTGTCGAGGCGCGTCGGCTATATCCAGCCCTTTCCATCACCATTTCAATGTTTGCAGTGGGGTCCAGATATGTCTTCTGTTCGTCAATGATGCGTTCCATCTCTAAGAACTTCTGAAGGTTTTCGTTCTCGTCGTTATGAGAGAGTGCAGAAGAGGATGGAATGATTCTGCCCAAAAGCCTCTGCTTCTCTTCCAGCGAACAGATTACGTTTTCGAGGTCTCTGTTTTTTCTTTTTATGTGAAGCATGAAGAAAATAAGGATTGCCAGCACAGCAAGGGCCGAAGCCACGATGACCGACAGTAGGATTACAAGCTGTCTTTGCCGTGCAATTTCAATGTCTTTCTCTTTCGATTCAAACTTTTCGGCATATTCCATGGCTTTTTGGTGCATGTCGCGTGCATGCAGCGTGTCGGCAAGGATTGTGGCGCGACGGCTGATGTTATATGCCTGCCTGTAGCGTCCTAAAGCCACATTATAGTCTTCGCTTTCATGGAGTAGCTCCGCATATTGCCGGTTGACGGTGTCGGCCTGTTGGCGATAGCGAGCAAGATAATCCTCGGTAACCTGCAGCCCCTGCTCATATTTTCCGCTGAATTTAAAGTAGGTTTTCAGCCGCTGGCCCTTGTTTTGTTTGCCGTAGTTCGTAAGCCAATAAAGGCGCGCATAGTGGTCGGCACTATCGCGGAGCGTAGCATCATTCTCGGCCAGTTTTGCGAAAGCGCCCGCCATCATGGCATAGGCCTGTCCGCCCAGCATGTCGGCATTGTATCCATGCAGTGTGTCGAGAACGGCCAGTGTGGTGCGGCACGATGCAATGGTCTGATCCATGTCTTGGTCGTTGGCAAAGGCTGTAGCAGTAGTCAAGGCCATGAGGGCCAGTTTTGTTCGCTCTGAAGTTTTCAATTCTTTTTTACTCAGAGTTTTCACCTTCTCCATTCCCCTGTTCATCTCTTTCCATGCATTCTGCTTGTCGCCCATGTCGTAGCGGCACATGCCAATGAGCATCAAGAAGTCGGCCTCCATGAAGGGGTCGTTTAATTTTCGTGCCAGCCTGATACCCTCTACGGCCTGTCGGATGCATGACTGGTGGTCGCCAATGGGCAACATGATGCGAGTCATCCACTGCAGCACCTGAGCACGTATGCTGTCGTGTTGACTCACGTAGGGCGTTTCGTAGGCGCGGCGCACGTAGTTGATGGCCAAAAGGCGGTCGCGCGTTCCCTGATATATGCGTGCGCGTGTATAGTAATAGGTGTGTTCGGCCAGCGCGCCACTCTGATGAAGGGAGTCGAGCATTCGGAAAGCCTGTGCGGTATCCGTCTCTGCAATTTTTTCAATTTGCAGGGTTACACTGTCACTCAGGGCTCCATCAATTTTTGCCGATTTCATCGCAGAATTTTTGCAGGCTGCAGTCAGCAGTGCAGTGGCGATGACCATAAAAATAGTGAGAAGGTTTGTTTTCAATTTCTATATGCTTTTGGGGTTACAAAAATAATAAAAAAAGCAGCGGGGCGACTAATTCTGTGCAAAAATGCTCACACTCGGTGCAAAAATGCTTGTTTTGTCGAGTTCGTATTCTCAATATTTATTAAGAATTTTGCGAAAATGTACTTTTCTAAGTAGCGGAATTATTTAGAAAATAAAGATAAAATGGCGGCGATTATCATCATTCAACTCCTTATAGTTCTGGCCTTGATATTTATTGGGGCCAGGGTTGGTGGCATCGGTCTTGGCATCTACGGCATGGTGGGTGTCTTTATCCTGGTGTTTGGATTTGGCATGCGTCCGGGCCAAGTACCTGTTGACGTGATGCTCATCATCGTTTCCGTCATTACGGCCACTGCTTCGCTTCAGGCGGCAGGCGGACTGGACTATCTGGTTGGACTAGCGGCCAAGTTCTTGCGTAAAAATCCTACGCGCATAACTTACTATGGTCCGTTGGTTACTTGGCTTTTTTGTCTTGTGGCTGGTACGGCCCACACGTCTTACTCCCTGCTGCCCATCATCTCGGAAATTGCCAAAAACTCGAAGATTCGTCCTGAGCGCCCCTTGACGGTGGCTACAATAGCAGCCTCGCTCGGAATCACCGGGTCGCCCATGTCGGCAGCCACGGCAGCAGTCATCAGTACCGACTTGTTGGGAGGTCGGGGAATCGAGCTAAGGGATGTTCTGCTCGTTTGTATTCCGTCTTCGCTCATAGCCATTCTTGTGGCGGCATTTGTTCAGAACCGCATAGGCAAAGAGCTGGAAGACGACCCTGAATATCAGCGACGTGTGAAAGAAGGAATTATTAATCCCGAAAGTGAGCACAGAACGATGGAACAAACTACACAGAGGCCAGCCCCCCAGGCCAAGCGGGCAGTGTTGGCATTTTTGCTTGGAGTGTTTCTCGTAGTGCTTTTCGGAAGTGTGCCGTCGTTGCGTCCGTCGTTTGAGGTAGATGGTGTCACTACGACCCTTTCCATGCCCGAAACTATCGAAATTTTGATGATGTCGATAGCTGCCCTTATACTTGTGGTGGGAAAGGCCAGCGTGAAAAAGGCCGTCAGCGGCAACATTTTCGGAGCGGGCATGAATGCGATGGTCAGCATCTTCGGCATCGCATGGATGGGCGACACGTTCTTTAACGGCAACATTGAGTTCTTCAAGGCCCACATAGCTCAGATTGTGACTCAATATCCGTTTTTCTTTGCCGTGGCCCTGTTTGTCATGAGCATCATGCTCTTCTCTCAGGCAGCCACCGTGCGCACCCTCTTCCCCCTGGGCTTAGGGCTTGGCATACCACCGCTGGCTTTGGTGGCTATGTTTCCGGCTGTGAACGGATATTTTTTCATTCCGAACTACCCAACTGAGGTGGCAGCCATCAATTTCGATACAACGGGAACCACGCGAATAGGCAAATACGTGCTCAACCATTCATTTCAGCTCTCGGGCTGGATTACCACGATTGTCAGCATTGGCGTTGGTTATTTAATAATTTCCTTTTTATACTGATTAGAGTAGTTTTCGCAAATAAAATCAAGAAAAACATAAAGAGATAAAGCTATGAAAAAGAATGACTATCGACAACATGCGGCCGCGGCCTTTTGGGCGCGACTGATGGTTGTGCTATTGCCCGTAGTGTTGGCGATGATGCCAGCACCGATGTGGGCGGCTGACACGAACGACGACGTGGTTGTCATCGACGGAGTGAGTTATCATGTGCTTCGCAATGCCGACGACTGGGAGCGATTCAGACAGATGATTTATGAGGCCGACGGACAGAAGGACGTGAATGCCATCATGGATGCCGACTTCACGGTGACTCAGCCTGCGACAACCGGCTATCGTGCACAGTATTGCGGTATTTTCAACGGTAATGGCCATACGTTGAATGTGGAGATCGTCGATCCCTACAACAACTTTTATGCGTCTCCGTTTTATTTTGCACACAACGCTACTTTCAAAGACCTCCATGTCACAGGCAGCGTGTCGGGTGGCAAGCACTCCTCCGGACTGGTGGGTATGGTCGGACAGACGGCGCAGAATTGCAAAGTCACCTTTGAACGCGTTTGGGTGTCGGTAACGGTGACTGCCAACGACAATCCGGACAACACCGGTGAATATGTGGGTGGATTCGTGGGACATCTGCGCAAGAACAGCGTCGAGTTGACGGACTGTCGGTTTGATGGTAAACTCATCAGTACCCACAAGAAAAAAGATCGTATTGGAGGTGCTTTCATCGGATGGGGTGAACTTAGCTCCACCGGCAAATGGGTGGCCCACCGACTCTATGAGAATGGATCCAAAGAGAATATTACTAAGTACAATATAGGCTATTATGCCGACGATGGCACTCATCACTGGTATGGTAGCAGCGAAAGTGCCGACATCTTTGCTGCTTACGATATTGGCGGAATTGACGGCCAATACAAAAACATAACCGACCAGAACGACATCGTCAATAGAATGGCTGGTTACTGGCAAATCGTTGATGGCAAGGCGGTCCCCAAAATCAAGCACTACCCGCTCGACGCTACCTTCGAAACCTACGACATCGTGCCCGGTACGGAGAGCGGCGAAGAGGGATTGCTAAAGATTCCCTTCTCGTGCGACCAGGTGGTGAAATGGATTGACGCCTGGTACACCGACGAGAATGGCAACCGCAAGGACCTGGGGCGGCTCACGCTACCTCCCAACAGCTATTCGGGCTTCCTGACGGTGCCGGCCACCGAGGCCCATCGTGACTTGCAGATGAAAATCAAGCTGATGTTAGACGACATGAGCCATACCTATGATGCAAAGAGCGACGCCGTGATGCACAATCCGCGGAATATAAAGTGCGATGTGCTCAACTATTCCACGGCGAGTCTGACTGATGCAGGAGCCGTGCGCTTGCAGTGGGAAACTAAGGACGCCGACTATCAGGATGTAGTTGAAGGCGATGCTTTCGCCGTGTTGCGCTCGCTCACGGGAAGGGCCGAGGACATGCAGACCATCGGCTCCGTGATGGTGGAGAGCGGTGTGGCCAATTATGAATATAAAGATTCCACACTAATCAGTGCGCTCATGGCCGAGAATATCGATGCCGCCACGGGTACGGCGCAGGTAACCTACTGGGTGACACGCGCCTCGGCCCAGCAGCTTTGGGGCATGAATGCCGAAAAGAACCCCACGATGGTCACCGTGCAGCCCTCGCTGACAGGCCTTACCTTGCTGCAGCCCACCGACTTGAAGGCCGACTGGAGCAGCAAGGAGGACTATATGGGAAAACTGACGTGGAGTTATAAGCCGAGCGACGACAGCCATCGCTATGTGTGGGATGACCGCGTGTCGATGAAGCTTGAGATAAAGACCCTCAATCGCAACGACTCGCTGTTGCAAACCACAATTTCTGATGTAACGACAGCCCAGATACAGGCTGGCGAGATGGAGGTGCCCATCAACCACTCTTGCGTTAACTATCAGATGGCGCTGCTGGTTTATAGTAAAAACTCGCCATTGTGCAAGGATACGATTCGTTTCGAGGTGGCTCTGCCAGATGACAAATTCTATCATGAAAGTCTGGGCCGCATCGATAAGGAGTCGCTTTCAGCGCTTCAGTTGCAGAGCTCAGTATTGCTGACATGGGCTGATGAAGACGACCAACCCGTAGACTATTATGAGGTGTGGCGCCGCGATGTCAATGGAGGAAAGTTTGAGCGCATTGCCGGTAAGCTTTCGGAAAAGCAGTATGAAGACAAGACCACCAGCCCCGTGCATCAGTACGAATACTTCGTTCGCGGTGTGAACGACTGCGAGGGCTTTAAGCATGTAGACACCAAAACCGTGGCCGCCCACTGTAAACAGACCGGCACCGTAGAAGGCTACCTGCGCTTTGCCGATGGAACTGGCATTCCCGATGTGGAAATCAACGTCACCTCTGACGACAACAATTTGTGGAAGACTAAGACCGACGAGTTCGGCTTCTTCCGTGTTAGCGACCTCCCCTATGTGGGCGGCACGGAAACCACCTACACAGCGGCCCCCAGTAATGGCTACAGCGATATGCAGCCCATTACTTTCACCACCACTCCCGGCGGCAACTTGATCACAGGAGTAATCTTCATTGTAGAAAAGAGCGTGAAATTCTCGGGCATCGTGCAATATGATGGCACCAGCATTCCCGTTCAGGGCGTATCGTTCCTGGTAGACGGCCGCGAGGTGCATGGCGCGACAGGCAAGGTGGTGAGCGACCACGAGGGAAAATTTTCCTTCCGCATGCTTGAGGGTGAACACTCTGTTCAGGCTGTAAAGGAAGATCACGGGTTTCTTCAAGATGGTTTTTATCATGCAGACAAAGATTTGTCAAAAATCAGATATAACTTCACCGGTAACAAGACTGACATCCATTTCTACGACACCACTCGTGTAAAGCTCATAGGGCGCATAGCCGGAGGCAAGGACCAGGGCGAAATTCCGCTTGGCAACTCCCTTTCGCGCAACAACCTGGGCGACGACCTGCAGATGGTGCTCACCCTCGAGGGCGACAAGGCTTCGCGACTGGTGTGGGACATTCAAAACCACGACCTTAAGGAGCGCGACGAAGTGTTCAAACACAAGTCGCACGATAAGAAATACAACTATCAGACGAAAGTGCACACCACGCTGAACCGTATGGTGGTGACCCCCGATGTCCATACAGGCGAATATGAGGTGTGGCTTCCGCCCGTGAAGTGGAAGATACAGCAGATTACAGCCAAGGGCTATCCCACCCTGTTCCAGAGTGGTTCGGTGGGCGACGTGATAGACCTCTCCGATTCGCTGAAGCTTCACACCGATCACTATGAAGGCTCCTGGCTGAATGCAGAGAAGGCCCCGGTTCCATCTGTCGACGTGGAATACCACGCGCAGTATAGCCGCATCTACCATTCGCCCGTAGTCATCGACTACAAGCAGATTGGATATGGAGACTTCGAATACTTCGGCGATGAGAACTATAACTACAAGAACCTGCGTGGCGACAAGCAGAAACTGCAGCTGGCCTATGGTGTGAGAAAGAAGGGATGGCCCGAAGGCCGAAAAGATTCTCTCGAAACACACTATACCTTTGGTTACCCCGTGTTCAGCATCGACCGCAAGTATCCGGTGAAGATATCGGCTACTGAGCGCTACTATTATAATAATAATGAGAAGAGTGACACTATCGACGTGGTGCGTCTTTCTGGCGGCTCAGTAACTATTCACAACGGCATGGTAAGTTCAATCCACTGCGATACAATAAAACTTGACAGCGTAGGCGAGGCCACCTACATTCTGGAGGCCGCCCAAGTTCCCTATCTGCTTACGGGCCGCGACGCCCTGCGCACGGTGTCAATGACACTCGAAATGGACGGTACGCACTATGAGGCCGTTCCGCTTCGTGCATACATTCTCAACATACAGCAGATGAAGGGCGCAAAGGACGTTCTTAGCTACTCTGCTCCATTGCTTGTCGACATTTTGCGCGACCCGCCCGGAGGAGCCTCAAAGGCCACACTTAGCAAGGGCTCTACGCTGAAGTATAGCTATCAGATGGACATGAACTGGAGTTTAGGTGTCGACTTGTCTTTCGCCTTTGGCGTCCAAATGTCAACCTTCACAGGTCTCGTAGCAGCTCCTATGGGAGCCGGAGGCGTTGCTGGCTTCATCAATGGCTCAAAGAATAGCACGTCCTTCTCAGTCGACCTGGTGACGTCGGGCAGTGGCTCTCGTGCCTTCAACTATATCATGACCACCGCCGAAGACATTTCGACCAGCTCGGCGGCCACCATGGTGGGAGCCGATGCCGACATTTATATCGGTGTAGATCAAAATATCGTAGTAAAACCTGCTACGGCCATCCGTGCCATCCCCGACAGTGTATTCCAGCAAGTGGGCGGCCAGTTGAAGGCCGGTCGCATGGTAGAAATTGCCCAGGGCACCGACGGTGAGGGCAACCTGCTCCATCTGGTGCGCGATGAGGTGCTAACCTACGGACCTGTTGTAAACTCCGACTTTGTACACTCACAGCATTACATTACCAACCAACTTCTTCCGTCTTTGGCCGAACAGTGCTTGTCGCTGCTTTTCACCGGAACCAGAGAGCAGGCCGTTGAGCGTGCCAACCAAACAGGCGAGCCCGTCTATTGGTCGAAGGTCGACAAGGAGCACAAAGACTTCGGAGAAGAATACGAAATGATTGTGCCCGATGGATACACCGGACAGGCAATCAACGAAGTGGCCCACTACAAGGAAATCATGCTAAAGTGGGTGGAGATGATAGCCCAGAACGAGCGAGAGAAACTGTCGGCTCGCGACCTGGTGCAGAGCTTCGATGTCGATGGCGGTTCAACGGTCACCTACGGCGAATCGTTCGCGAGCGAATATTCTAACACAAACTCCCTTGTAAGCCCCATCTCGGGCATTACCGACGGCTACTTTGACAGCACAGTTGGCAATGTGGCCCTTAACTATGCGGCCATCGTAGGTCCTGTGGTGGCCAAGATGCTTGCTCCGCTCATGCAAAATAAAACAGGAGAAGACAAAGGAGCCGCCACGGGCAGTGGTTCAAATGTAGAGGTAAGAGCACCGGGATTTGATGCGAAGATTGAATTCAAACCGATTCTCAGCTACAACGTGAAGCCAAAGAACACGGAGCTCACGTCGTTTAGCCGCAAGGAGAGCTTTACCATCGGCATGGACCGCAAGAGCCATCTGAACTTCGACGTATATAGGGTAGAGACCGCCACCGACGATGTATCGGACGACGGCGTGATGGAAGTGTTTGTGGGCAGCAACTTCACCGAGCAGGCCGACGACAACTATGAATACCTGAAACGCGACCTGAAGCTGAAGCACTATCGCCAGCCACGCAGCTTCGTCTATCGCACACGTGCCGGAGCTACGTGTCGTCCCTATGAAGATGAGCGCGTATCTTATTTCTACAACCCTGGCACCGTCATTGACGAACGCACCAAGAAGATAGAAAACCCCATCATCAAGATGGATAAGCAGAGCATCAGCGGTGTGCCCTTCGGCGAGCCCGCCCGCTTCAAGCTCTATCTGAGCAACGAGAGCGAGCAGCCCGAGGCCGCCTATAACTACTATAGCCTCTATCAGGCCGAAATGTCAAATCCCGATGGAGTCAAGATGCTGGTCGACGGCACACCTCTTACGGGCGGCGGACGCACCATTGAAGTGCGCCCGGGGCAGGTAACCGAAAAGACGCTGGAAGTATATGCCGGCGAGAAATTCGACTACAAGGACCTGAAAGTAGGAATTATATCGCAGGGCGACATGACTGTGTTCCAAGAGGTAGCCTTCGATGTCCACTATCTGCAGACTGCAGGTCCCGTGACCATATCGACACCAGGCGACAAGTGGATTATGAACTGCGATGCGCCTCAAGATGGCGACAAGGGCTGGTATATGCCCGTCATCATCAGCGGATTCGACAAAAACCAGCATAATTTCGACCACATTGAGTTCCAATACAAAGAGTCAACCCGTGGCGACGACTACTGGACGAACCTCTGCGGCTTCTATGCCGACTCTACAATTTATGCAGCCGCCAGCGGTACGAAAGAGATGATTCCCGAAAACGGAAACATTTCCACACGTTTCTTCGGCGATGGCACAATAATGGAAAAGGCCTACGACCTGAGAGCCGTGCTGTTCTGCCGCAACGGAAACTCATTCCTCACCCATGAGTCGAAAGCACTCTCTGGAGTGAAGGATACGCGGCGCCCGCAGCTATTTGGCAACCCCGAGCCTAAGGACGGCGTGCTGAAAGTGGGCGACAACATCATCTTCCAATTCTCGGAAAACATTGAATACAATTATCTGCAGTCATCGACCAATTTCGAAGTGAAAGGCGAAATCAATGAAACTAACATCCAGGAGGCTCCCTCCCTGCAGTTCGATGGTGCAGACTATGCCTACACTCAGGCTCGCCGAAACTTTGCCGACAAGAACATCACCATCGAGGTGATGATCAGGCCCGAAAACACAGGCAAGGATATGCCCATCTTCTCGCATGGTCGCGACGGCAAGCAACTGCAGCTGTGGCTCACGGCCAAAAAGCACTTGCGCGCCGTAGTAGACGACAAGGTGATAGAGGGCAAGGGCGTGCTCAGCACTGAGGCCTTCAAGCGTGTGGCAATGGTGCTGGACAACGATGCAAAGAAATTGTTGCTCTATTCCGATTCGCTCGAAGCTACGATGGACAGTGTGGTGTATAGCGGCTATGGCTCGCTCATCTTCGGAGCCACCAATCAGGCCGATGTCAGCAAGCGTTCATTCTATCAGGGCCGCATGTTGCAGGGCCGAGTGTGGAATCGCGCGATGGATATCAATTTGCTCAATGCCTATGGCAACAAGTTGCTCACGGGCTATGAAATGGGGCTTACCGACTATTACCCCATGAACGAAGGCAAGGGCAACTATGCTACCGACTTTGCCCAGGGAGCTCACCTTACGCTTTGCGGCGCTGAGTGGGTGCAGCCTCATGGCATGTCGCTCCAACTCGACAAGACAGAGCAGAAAGCCATAAAGGGTCTGCAACTCAAACCGCAGTTCATACAGCGTACGGCCGAACAGGACTACACGCTCATGTTCTGGTTCAAGACCTCTGAAAGCGGCCACGGAGCCCTGCTCTGCAATGGCTCGGGACGCAAGACCGACGTAGGGGCTAAAGACAAATTCTTCATAGGATTTGAGGGCCCGACACTGAAATATCGTTCCAACGGCCGCGAGTTTGCTTTGGGCAACGACTTCAGCGATGACCGCTGGCACCACTATGCCATGACTGTCAACCGTGCCCATCAGGTGGCCAGCATCTATGTGGACAATGACATGAAGGCACAGTTTGCCACCGACTCGCTGGGAGGTATGACAGGCGACTTCTATCTGGGCAATATGGTTTGGAAGGAAGAAGGGCCAAACAACGATGTCATACATCAGGAAAACCCGCTGACAGGCCAAATCGACGGCATAGCCCTCTTTGAGCAGGCACTGCCAAAGACACTCATCGAACGATATAATGCCAAGGCGCTTGGCGGAGAAGAAAGAGGACTCATCACCTATGTAGACTTCGAACGCCAGGAACTCCAAAAGAGCGGAGAACTCCTGCTGCAACCCTACGTGCTAAGCAAAAAGGTGTATTACGACCTTGACAACAATCCCACCGATCAGCAAGACTATGTCTTTGTTGACTCTGCTGCCACTATCATCGCACGTGTTGACCAGACCGACGGAGCTCCAATGCAGGCCTACGAAGAACTGCAAAAGCTTAACTTCAGCTTCGTAGGACGCGACCATCGGCTCCTTGTGAACATCGACGAGCTCGACGCAAGCGTCAACAAACGTAATGTATATGTAACCGTCAGCGAAATTCCCGACCTGAACGGAAACTTCATGGCCTCGCCAGTCACGGCCGCGGTCTACTTCGACCTCAATCCGATACGCTGGTCGAAGAAGGTCCACAAGGCAACCGTTCATCGCGAAAAAGATGCAGACTACACCTTCAACATCAACGTCGAGAACACAAGCGGTGCTTCTCACACCTATACGGTAACCAATCTTCCGAAGTGGCTCTCCGTTGACGAGCCCACCGACGTTATCGATGCCAAGAGCGAGCAGATGCTGACCTTCACCATAGGAAGCGATGTCAACGTGGGCTCCTACGACGACATTATCTACGTGACCGACGAAAACGGCCTGGCAGAGCCTCTGGCACTCAACATCACCGTGGAGGGAGAAATGCCCGAATGGACAGTGCCCAACGAGATGAAGCAATTCTCCATGAGCATTGTGGGCCGTGTTGAAATAGAAAACGACATCGTGACCGACTCGCGCGACAAGGTGGCCGTCTTCGACGCCAAAGGCCGCTGCATGGGAGTGGCTAACATCAGTTTCGACTCCCAGTCGTCAGAAAGTCTGGTCTATCTGTCGGTCTACGACAGCACCACTGTGGCCTCGCCACTGTCTTTCCGCCTGTGGCACTACGAAACGGGCAAGATCATGGTGCTGACCACCTCGCAATCAGTAGTGTTCAAACCCGAAGGGTTCGTTGGAACCACTCAAGATCCGCTCCTGCTGCAGGCACGCGACCTATACATACAGCACATGCACCTGGTGCCTGGCTGGAACTGGGTATCGCTGAATGTGCAAAATTCTAACTATCGCGACGTGAAAAAGCTGCTCGACAGCTTCAACTGGCAGGAAGGCGACATGCTTTCAGACGAAAACCACCAACTCTCACTGCTCTATCAGAACGGCGAGTGGCTCTCGAACAAGGGCACCACGTCGTTTGAAGACATGATGGTTTCCGTGAGCGAGAGCTATCGTGTCAAGGTGTCGACTCCCATGGTTGTGGAAGTCACGGGCACAATTATCAGAACCGAAGGCGACCGCACCATCAAGGTGAAGCATGGCTGGAACAGCATTGGCTACACACCTCTTGTAAATCTTCCCATATCGACAGCCCTTTCCGACTATCTTGACGAGGTGGAAGAAGGCGATGTGCTGAAGAGCAAGACGGAGTTTGCCATGTTCTCCAAGGGAGCCAACGGCGCACGCGAGTGGAAGGGCAACCTTAAGTACATGAAACCTGGCGAGGGCTACATGCTCTATCGCAAGCGTGCAGGGCAAACTACATTCGTCTATCCTTTCTACGAACCCAATGCCACCTTCTTTGAGGCGGCGGGCAGCGGTGCCTATGCCTATAGCAACAACATGACGCTGACGGCTGCCGTCGAAGGCATTGAACTGCTCGAGGGCGACAGACTCGTAGCATTTGCCGGCAACGAAGCCGTGGCCGACGAACCGCTCGTGGTCGACGATGAAAGACAATTGTTCTATCTCAATATAGCTGGCGACGCGAAAGCGCCACTCTCGTTTGCCATCGAGCGCGACGGCGACATCATTGCTGCCACGGGCGAAGTGATGACATACGAGGCGAACGCAATCAGCGGTTCCTATAATGCTCCGACCAAGATAAACTTTGTCAGTGTCGATCAGCCCGAGCGCCACGGATGGTACACCGTGCAGGGCATCAAGCTCAACAAGAAGCCCACGCAAAGTGGCGTGTATATCTTTAATGGACGTAAACAGGTCATAAAATAAAATCGTAACACATATGAAGACAATAAAATTCATGATAATGATGGCAGCCCTCACCTTGGCGTGGGGCTGCTCATCGAGCGATGACGACGCTACCAATGGCGGAGACCAGGAGTGGAACGGCTCCACATTCGATGTCTCGGCAAAACCGGCATGGGCCATCGACTGGTCGTCGGACGTTGTCAAACCCGACTGGCAAGACCCCGATCCCACAAAGTACGAGTGCAGCATGACCATGCTCATAAGGCTTGTCGATAATCTGGCGCCCTATTCCACCGACGACGACATGATGGCCATCTTCATGGGAGGCGAATGCCGCGGTGTGAGCTATCGCAACAAACTCGCCGACGGCAAGGTGGCATTCCTGCTCCACGTGAAGGGCACCAGCGAAGAGGCCAACCAGCACATGGAGCTGCGCTACTATTGCGGTGGCTTGCACCACCTTACCATTACCGAGGCCATATCCCCATTTGTGCCCAACAACGTGCTCGACAACATCTATAAGATAGATTTCGACATCACGCACGGAAGCACAAAATATCCTCTCAACACGATGTTAACCGTAATCTTGCCCCAGAAACTGCCCTTCACACCCAACTCTGACGACATGCTGGCAGTATTCGTAGACGGCGAGTGCCGAGGTGTGGGCTATCAGAATGCCGACCTCTACGAGGGATGGCGCGTATCGGTAATGGGGCGCAGCGCCGACGAGACAGCCCAGATACGCTACTATAGCGCCGATAAAGGCGGAACTTATACCATCCTGAAAACCTTCAACCTGACGGGAAACATTCAGCAAGAAAACATATCATTCTAAAAGTAATAATGAAACATACGGTATTAATGATGCTGCTTGTGGCAGCCAGTCTGACAGCCTGCTCGTCAGACGAAGAAACAGGCCTGAAAGAAACCCCACGGCCGATGATTGTCGATGTAAACGAGAACCCCCCGACCGTTTCTACGAACTCAATGCCACCTTCTTTGAGGCGGGCAGCGGTGCCTATAGCAACGCGCGGGGTAATCACAACATCGTCAACGCTCAGCAACTTCAAGATGAACTATCAGGCCAATCCTTACGTTTACGACAAAACAGCCAGCGGATGGACTGTACACAATTGGCCTAAGGAGGTGGGCAACGATGAGAAAATAGACTTCTTTGCCTACACGAGTGGCACCTTCAACTACAACAACGGCAATGCCTATTTATCCTATTCCGTCGAAGAAACACCCTCAAACCAGCACGACCTGCTCGTGGCAGAGCACAAACAGATAGCATACAGCGATAATGCCGGACACGTCAGCCTCACCTTCGACCATGCGTGCGCAGCCGTGCAAGTCTATGTGCAGATTACCAACACACTGAGAACCACCCTCAGCAGCGACCTCATGGTAAATAGCATCGTGCTAAAGAATGTCAACAATAGTGGCGACTACTATTATGCCACAAAGACGTGGAGCAACCAGACTGGCGCAGCCGCCTATACACTGAACAACAGCGACATCACCGTCACCACCACCCCCGAGGCCCTTTCGTGTGGACACCTCTTCATGATTCCCCAGAGCCGTGCTAAAGACGGCATCAATGGAACCTTTCTGGAGATTAACTACACCACCTCGGAATCCAAGCAGGCCATCTTGCCACTTGATGTCGATTGGGAGGCAGGCAAACAGTACACTATAAACATTAAACTGGGAACAACCACAATACAACAATGAAAAAACAATATATCAACCCCGTCGCCCATGCAGTTAGAGTGGAAACACAACACTTCCTGCTAAACTATAGCGTGAAAGAATACCAAAACGTGAAGACTACCAACATAGTAGGCGACATTGAGGAGGAATAATCGCCACCTGCCAAGCAGGCACGAAAAGCTATAAAGCGAAAACGATGCAGAGCATTTTGCCCTGCATCGTTTTTTTCTGACCCGCACCTGCTTTATACTATCGAGCCAACAGTTTAAACTACATAGTCAGTAGTCTAAACTATGGGCTTAACTGAAAAATCGAAAAATAGGAGAAAAAACGGAGCCCTCGGCTCCAAAAAAAATCCCCGCCCGCAAACGCACCTGCGTTCGCAGACGGGGATTACCGTTACATCGCCCCAGCTCACTGCCACGTTTATCGCGGCAGCCATAAGGAAAGCTAAGATGGGCGCTGCCACGCGGCAGCATCCTCCTTACTGTTTTCTTTCAGTTTCTTATGTTTTACTGAGGTTTTCTAAGTTTTTGTTGTTTCGTTTAGAATGAGTTTAATTACCTCCCTTCGCT
>CADBQP010000059.1 GCA_902796835.1 uncultured Bacteroidales bacterium | reverse complement strand
TGTCTCACCAACTCCTGCACAGGCACTTCAAGCGCATTGGCTATTGCAATGAGGGCTTCAAGGCTGGGCTGGGTAGTATTGGTGACCCATTTGGAAATAGTTGCCTGGTCCTTTCCCAACTTATCTGCCAACCACTTATTGTTTAGGTCGTGCTCGGCCAGAACGATTCTTATTCGATTTAATTTTGCCATGATAGATTTCTATTATTTGAGGGCAAAGATAAAAAATTTATTCATAATTCAGCGTAATATACTTAATTTTTATCGTTTGCAGTGAAAATTTGATTATTCTATCAAGTATTTGGCATCATTGCTGGCACAAACCTAATCCGTGTAGCTCACCGAGCTACACGGATTTGCCGTTTTAATGGGTTTGGTATATCTTCATATTCGTATGTACTTTCCATTCCAACCCGTCAGATTGGGAGCATGGCCATATACTTATCTCGACACTGATAATCGGGATGCAGTTTCAGGAGCATCTTTTGCATAGACGGAGTAATAGACTATTACTGTAATGACGATATCATTACCTGTGGTACAAAAAATATCTACATAACCAGCAACGCTGCCCTTATAATATAAATCTTCATCATCGCTCTTTTACGATCACCTTTCTCGCCCGTGTTTCGTACAAAAGAAAGCCTGTAAAAAGAATATCCCATTGCCTTTTATCAAAAAAACGACTAACTTTGCATCCAACAACAAGAACAACACATATACTATTCAGATATATGATACCCAAGATAATACACTTGTGCTGGCTCAGCGAGAATCCGTTTCCTGTCGAGATAAAGGTATGCCTGGACTCATGGAAGCGACATCTTCCAGAGTACGAGATTAAGCGGTGGACCTACGAAGATGCCGACGCCATCGGCGTACACCGCATCTATGGCAGTTGGCGCAAGCGGAAGTTGGGCAGGAAGGTAGAAATATGGGTAAAGCACGCCTGCCACTTAGTTAAGTACGCGCTTTTCCACAAATAAGACCGGCTATCTTTGCGTCATGAAGCAGACAAAAGAGATTATTGAGTGTTTGGAAGCTGCACGCAACGAGGAGCAGCGATGTATTCTCATGAGGTTTTTTAAGACGGGACCGGGCGAATATGGAGAAGGGGATGAATTTCTTGGGCTCAAGGTGCCTCAGACGCGCGAAATCGCTAAGGCCGCCATGGACGTCCCTGTCTGCGAGGTGCCCGAACTGCTGATGTCGCGATGGCACGAAGTGAGGCTCTGCGGGTTGATGATAATGGTGGCAAAGTTTGAGAAACTGACTACGAAGCGCAATATACGCGAGGCGGAAGCTACTGCAAAACGCGATGAAATCCTGACGTTATATCTGAGATATGCCAGACGTGTTAACAACTGGGATCTGGTAGATTTGTCGGCCCCTAAGATTCTGGGACACTGGCTGCTACTGCCCACGGCTCTTGGGAATGGCAGAAATGAATACAAGCTACATGTTGTTGACAAACTGGCTCGAAGTTCAAATCTTTGGGAACAACGCATGAGTATCGTGTGCACATGGAAGACTTTGCAGCAGGGTGACCCTTCGTGGTGTCTGCGCTATGCCGAGATGCACCTGCACCACTCTCACGACCTGATGCACAAAGCTGTGGGTTGGATGCTGCGCGAAATGGGCAAAAGATGTAGCATGGAGCTTTTGCGTGAGTTTCTGCGCCATCATGCTAAAGAGATGCCACGCACCATGTTGCGCTACGCCATTGAGAAGATGTCTGAGAGGGAGCGAAAACAATGGATGGCACGACCTTAAAGACAATTTGCGATCACGCATTTCTTTCGTTTTTTACTGATGTTTTCTCATTGATGGAACGTGAATACTTGCTGCTTTTTTACCTGGTCTTTATCAATGCCCTGGGTTTTGTGGTTTTTGGCATAGATAAATGGAAGGCACGCCACAATTGCTGGCGCATTTCTGAGTTTTGGCTTTTAACCTGCGCCGCCGTGGGCGGTGCCTTAGGCGCATGGATAGGCATGCAGGTGTGGCACCACAAGACCATGCACGCAAAGTTTCGCTATGGCGTTCCTCTCCTGTTGCTTGCGCAATTTGTGGCAGCCATCTGCCTTATTGAGCACTATGCATAGGCATTAAGGATATTCATCTCCCACCTTGTTGAATTTTCACCGTGGTGAGAAAGTTTTTTCACCGTGGTGAGAATTTTCCTATGTGGGACATATTATTTTATTATTGGGGTTTTGTTTGGGTCTTCTCTTAATTTGATGTAACTTCGCTGCCAGTTATAATTAACTTAAAACAATCGTTATAAAAATATGAAAGCATTTGTTTTCCCTGGTCAGGGAGCCCAATTCGTAGGAATGGGCAAGGATTTATATGAGAAACACCCTTTGGCCAAACAGCTCTTTGAGCAGGCTAACGATATTTTAGGCTTCAGTATCACCGACGTGATGTTTAGCGGCACTGACGAAGATTTGAAACAGACTCGCGTCACTCAGCCCGCCGTCTTCCTTCACAGTGTGGTGAGCGCCTTATGTTTGGGCGACAGTTTTGCTCCCGACATGGTTGCAGGCCACTCTTTGGGCGAATTGTCGGCCCTGGTGGCTGCCCAGTGTCTGAGTTTCGAGGATGGGCTGCGCCTGGTTAGCCGCCGTGCAGCCGCCATGCAGCAGGCATGCGAGCAGGCCCCATCGACGATGGCCGCCATCATTGCCCTGCCCGACGAGACCATCGAAAGAGTTTGCCAGGAAGTAAGCCAGCCTCAGTGTTTTGTAGTTCCAGCCAACTACAATTGTCCGGGCCAGCTCGTAATTAGCGGCCACATTGATGCCGTAAACGCAGCTTGTGCCCGCCTGAAGGAAGAGGGTGCCAAGCGCGCACTGGTGCTCAACGTGAGCGGAGCCTTCCATTCTCCACTCATGGAGTCGGCACGCCTCGAGCTCGAGGCTGCCATCAATGCCGTGGAATTCAAGGCTCCCATTTGCCCCGTCTATCAAAACGTGGACGGTGCCCGCCACACCGACCCCGAAGAAATAAAGGCCAACTTGATTAAACAACTCACCAGCCCTGTGCGTTGGACTCTCGAAGTAGAAAACATGGTGGCCGACGGCGCTACCGACTTCACCGAGTGTGGTCCCGGAAAGGCGCTGCAGGGCATGATTGCCAAAATCTGCAAAGGCAACGAAGCCGTGACAATGCACGGAACCGAAGAAAAATAAACAAAACATTACGGCTCAACATACCTTCAAGGCTTAGCCGTTGCCGAAAATCGCATGACAGGTGTCGCCGCCAAGACGACACCTGTCGTTAATGCACAATAATTTCACATGGAAAAGATTAGCATCTATCAAGTTCTCCCACGACTCTACAGCAATCCTGCCGGCAAGAACGTTCAGAACGGCACGCTGTCGCAAAACGGCTGTGGAAAAATGAACCACTTCACCGACAAAGTGCTGCGTCGCATCAAGGATTTCGGATACTCCCACATTTGGTATACAGGGCTCTTGGAGCATGCCACACAAACCGACTACTCCAAACACGGCATTGCGCCCGACCATGCTGATGTGGTGAAGGGTAAAGCCGGATCGCCCTATGCCATCAAAGACTACTATGACATAGACCCCGATCTGGCCGAGGACGTGCCGCATCGCATGGTAGAATTTGAAAAACTGCTGGCCCGAACCCACGCCGCTGGCTTGAAGTTTGTGATGGACTTTGTGCCCAACCATGTGGCTCGTCAATATCATTCCGACAACCGTCCGGCAGGCACACACGACTTGGGCGAAGACGACGACTCGACGCAGGCTTTTTCGACAAGCAACAATTTCTATTACATTACTGACGAGCCACTACACCTCGACAAGATTGTCGCCCACTCCACCTATGCCGAGCAACCCGCCAAGGCCACAGGCAACGACCGCTTCGACGCATGGCCCGACCGCAATGACTGGTATGAAACCGTTAAGCTCAACTACGGAATAGACTACATAAACGGCGGTGCCCGACAGTTCGGCCCCACTCCCAACACATGGCACAAGATGACCAACATTCTGCTCTATTGGGCCGGCAAGGGAGTAGATGCCTTTCGCTGCGACATGGCCGAGATGGTGCCCGTTGAGTTCTGGAATTATGCCACGAGGCGCGTGAAGGAGCAATTCCCCCACGTTTGTTTCATAGCCGAAGTGTATAATCCATCAGAATATCGCAACTATATTCACAACGGCGGATTCGACTACCTATATAATAAGGTGGGACTCTACGATACACTCAGGGCGATTGTGTGCGGCCACGCCTCGGCCTCCGACATCACACACCGATGGCAAGAGGTGGACGACATTCAAGACCACATGCTCAACTTTCTTGAAAACCACGACGAGCAACGCATAGCCTCCAACTACTTCTGCACCGATCCCATAAAGGCCCTGCCCGCTCTGCTGGTCAGTGCCCTCATGAACAAAAATGCAATCATGATCTACGCAGGCCAGGAGCTTGGCGAACCTGGCATGGACAGCGAAGGCTTCAGCGGATGCGATGGCCGCACCACAATTTTTGATTACTGGCACGTGGAAAAACTAAGCAAGCTCTACAAAGGAAAGCGCTACTTCACAAAAGCCGAGCGCGAGCTTTATGATTACTACGAAAAGGTAATCACACTTTGCGCGACAGACAAGGCCATCAGTAACGGGAACTTCTTTGACCTCATGTATGCTAACTACGACCACCCCGAAAGCTTTAATGCTCAGCGCCACTACGCCTTTTTGCGAAAACAGGACAGTGAAACGCTGCTCGTTGTGATTAACTTCGACAGCGAGCCTTGCGAAGTCAGCGTCCGCATTCCTCAGCATGCTTTCGACCACCTTGGCCTTCCCAAGGGTCACAAAACTGGCAAGGACCTGCTCACGGGGAAAACACAGACCTTGCTTTTCTACCCCGAAGGCCTCTGCCCCATTGCTTTGCCGGGCTATGGCGGCGTAGTGATTAAGTTGTAAACAAAAAGGGAAGTTCTCCCAACCTGCGACAACCCCGACGCAAGCATACTATCGGCAGCACAATAAGTAAAATTAAGCAGAAAAACACCAAGATATCGGGAAGGAGCTGCAACAGATCGTAAGTGCGTAAAAAGAATGCATGACCCACTTGCAACACCACGTAAGATAGCAGCAAACAAACCGAAAGGCCATAGAGAAAGGCAGCTAACTGATGGCGTTTTTCATAGAGCCAATGGCGGCGACTGAGTGGAAACACACTGAGTCGCTGCCTTTGTTTTACGCTGAAAGGCGATGGCAACTCTTGCAAAACGGTAGCATTAGGCGAAAAGGCCAATCCCACGTTTTGCTTGGTTGTCAAGGCGCGAACCAAGAACGGCCCCTCAAGCACTCCTTTGCCTAACTCGCTAGAAAAAACACAAGTTTCGAGAAAGCGCTGCCTTCTGAAGCAAAGGTTTTCGGCCTCACCTCCGATGGGGCGGCCCGTCAGTGCAGCCCTGGTGGCCCTCAACTGAAAGCGCAGACGCCGATAAATGGCACTTCGCGCCCGTTGAGTTCCATCATTGGCATAATTGGCATAACCTATTACAATGTCCTTATCATCAGACAAAAGATTGCTCATTGTCTGAAGCCACAAATCATCTGCAGGCCAGGAGTCGGCCGAAGTAAGCACCACCACTTCAGAATAGGCTGCCCGTACGCCCATTACTATGGCAAAATAGGTGGCATTGAGCGAATAATCATCAATGCTTATGGGCAGATATCGCAAGTTTGAGTGGCCCTCTGAAAGACGCTTTACCACTTGTTCAGTGTCATCTATCGAACCATAGTCGACCACCACCACTTCAAAGGCATGATATTTCTGGCTCAACACTTTGGGTAAGTTTTTCTCCAGGCTGGGAGCTTGATTCAGCACGGGTATAACTACCGACATTTTTCCTTCGGGCCGGTGGTAATTCGACTGCAAATCGCTATAGAAATCCTTGAAGTCGACAGGTTTTTCGCCATCTTTCACGTCGACGTCTCTGGACGACAAGGATGAATTCATGTTCTCGGTCACCCTGCACAGAGAATAGTCGCGCCACCTGAAACGCCACAAACCCAGCAAACACAGAGCCAAAAGTGCGGCCAAGGTCAACGAGATTTCCCAATATGGCAAATTTCGAATTAGCTCTTCCATACAAATTACCTCTTCATGATCCTGCGGCGGAATTCTGAACACACAATGGCTGTAGCAATAGCCACATTAAGACTTTCACTCGTTTGGCGCCCCTGCGGAAAATTGGGAATGTGCAATCGCTGCGTCACCAGCTTTCCTACCGCCTCAGAAATGCCATTGCCCTCATTGCCCATAATCAGAATTCCATTTGCCGGAAGTTTGCTCTCGTAGACATTATTTCCTTCCAGAAAAGTCCCCATAATGGGTAGCTGCGATGGAAGAGAGCTGAGAAACAAGGGCAAGTCCACATATTCAACGCGAACGCGCGCCAGAGCCCCCATTGTGGCCTGCACCACCTTGGGTGAAAACACATCGGCCGTATGGTGAGAGGCGTAGATTTGCTCTATGCCAAACCAATCGGCCAGGCGCACAATGGTGCCCACATTTCCAGGGTCTTGCACATCGTCGAGACCCATACACAAAGCATTCACCTCAATAGGGAGTGGCTTATTCATAGGCTTCCTGAAGACAGCCACTACTTCATGAGGCGACTTAAGAAGCGAAACACGCTTCAAATCCGCATCACTCACCTTGACCACAGTTTCAGCGCAAACATTCCTTCTACTCGACAAATAAGATGCAGTAGCTATCAAGACTTTGCAATCGAAACTTCGTAGCAAATCATCTACAACCTTTGGCCCTTCGCCCATAAACAAGTTGTACTCGTCGCGAAACTTTTTCATGTTCAGCGATTTAACCAATTTTATCAGACCTTTAGATAAAGACTCTTGCATTTCCTTGAGGGGCTTTTTTTCTTCAACAACGCAAAAATACGTCATTTTGCACTATCTTTGCAAAACTTTGGAAAGAAAAACAACACATACAGCTCTTTATAGTTTGCTAATTGTCGTCCTGACACTATCGGCATGCTCGCCCACACGCTTTCTTGACGAAGGCGAGAGCATGCTGTCGTCGGTGAAGATGAAAAGCCTGAGCAAACAGATTAAGGCAAGCGACTATAGAAACTATGTGCGGCAGGAACCAAACTCGAGGTGGTTCAACCTCGTAAAAGTACCATTAGGCATCTATTGTCTGTCAAGCAGCGACTCCACAAAAGCCTTAAGCAAGTTTTTCAGACGAATCGGTCAGGCTCCTGTAGTATACGACACTCTCAAAACTCGCTACTCACAGTCACTGCTCCAATCATCGCTGCAAAGCAAAGGTTTTTTACATGCCGAAGTCGAGGTGGACACGCAAACCTCGAAACAAAAAACCCACGTAAACTACATACTCGACCCTGGGCGCCAGTCGTATATTCGCAACATAGACTACACCTTCGACAACGACAGCATCAGAGAAAAAGTTCTCTCACTCATAAGCCTAAAAGACCTGGCCACCGGCATGCCGCTCGACCTTACCAAACTCAACGCCCTGCGCAACCGCATCATAGATTCGCTCCAAAACAACGGCTATTACCTCATTAATCGCGATTACCTCACCTTCACGGCCGACACTATGAGCAACGACCTGGGAGTAGACCTGCACATGCACTTCAGGCGGCCCCATGGCAGTCTTCCCGACGCATATAGACAATTTCACATCAGGAAAGTGAATGTCTATGAATACGTAAACGACACCACGGCTTCAGACAGCAGCACATACCACCACTTAAACCTCTATTACCACAAACGGCTCAATCTATATCGACGCGTCTACCACAACCACATTTCAATCGGACAGGGCAGCCTGTACAGCGAACAAAAAATGCGTGACACGTATTCTCGCCTGAGTACCCTGCAAAACATAAAATACAGTGCCATTCGTTTCGCTCAAGTCCCCGACGAAAATGGGCAGAAACAACTCGATGCGAATATATACGTACAACTGAGCCCACGCTACGGAATCAGCGCAGAAATCGACGGCACCAATACCCAAGGCGACCTCGGAGCCGCTCTTTCGCTCACCTTCACCCATCGCAACCTCTTCAGAGGAGCCGAAACATTCACGCTCAAACTGCGCGGAGCCTTTGAAGCCATTAAGGGACTTGAAGGATACAACAACCAAAACTACATCGAATATAATGTAGAGGCCGGACTAACCATGCCGACATTTAGATTTCCATTTCTGTCGCGCAATGCCAGCCAAAACCTACGCACTCAATCGAAGCTAGCTTTCAGCTATAACACACAAAACCGCCCCGAATTTCACAGGCGCGTACTCACCGGAAACTGGAGCTACAACTGGACCCACAGGAACAAACCTAACGCCAGCCACAGGCTCGACCTCGTTAGCCTCAACTACATCTTCCTGCCATGGATATCGAGAACTTTCGAAGATACATACCTGAAAGGCACCGACCCACGCTCATCCATCCTACGCAACAGCTACGAAAATCTTTTTATCATGCGAAGCGCCTATGGATTCAGCTACAATTCGAGCCGCAACTCAGGAAGCAGCAACGTACAGAACAACAGCTACCAAATCAAAGTAAACGCCGAAATAGCCGGCAACCTGCTCTATGCCCTCTCCCACCTGCTACATGGACATCGAGACAGCATTGGCCAATACAACATCTTTAATATTGCCTACTCTCAATATGCAAAATTCGACTTCGACTGGGCCAAGAGCATTGCCATCAACGAAAGCAATTCGCTGGCCATGCACTTTGCCGCCGGAGTAGCCATACCTTACGGAAACTCCAAAATCATACCCTACGAAAAGCGATATTTTGCAGGAGGAGCCAACCACGTCAGGGGTTGGAGCGTACGAAGTCTGGGGCCCGGAAGCTATACCACAAACGACGGCAAAATCAACTACATCAACCAAACCGGAAATCTCCAGCTACTGGCCAGCATCGAATACAGAACCCATCTGTTTTGGAAATTCAACGGAGCCATCTTCGTCGACGCCGGAAACATTTGGAACACACACACCTATGAAAACCTGAGAGGAGCCCAGTTCAAACTAAAAAACTTCGTCAACGAGATTGCAGTTAGCTATGGCATCGGAATTCGCTTCAACTTCGACTATTTCATCATACGATTTGATGGCGGCATGAAAGCCATCAATCCAGCAGAGCCCACCTCAAGCGACCTGCACTATCCCATTATTCACCCAAAGTTCTCACGCGACTTCACCCTCCACTTCGCCGTTGGACTTCCCTTCTAACTTTCAAGAACAAAACAAATACAACATATGCGTTTCATCTCATTAGGCAGCGGCAGCAGTGGAAACTGCTACTACATTCAAAGCGGCGACAAAGCCATTATCATAGACATAGGCATCAGTATCCGACGTCTCAAGATTCTATCGCGACAATACGGAGTCAACATGGGTAATGTGCTTGGAATTTTCGTCACACACGACCACACCGACCACGTGAAGGCAGTAGGCGCCCTCAGCCAGGAAACTGCCCTACCCGTCTATACCACCGAAAGCGTACATCACGGGATGGAAATAAACCGATACATGAAAAAGAAAGTGCCACGAGAACATACACGCACCATCGAAACTCATACCGAAAACCACATTGGCCCCTTCTGCATCACAGCTTTCCCCGTGCCTCACGACAGCAGCGGAAACAACGGCTATTTCATCGAATCCGACGGAACAAACCTTTGCCTGGTGACAGACGCAGGACACATTACACCTGAAATGGAACCATACATTGCCAAGGCGCAACACCTCATAATTGAAGCCAACTACGATTTAGCAATGCTGGCAACAGGCCCCTATCCCGCCCCTCTTCGCCGACGCATAGCCAGCGACAGGGGACACATGAGCAACGAAGACACAGGCAATGCCATAGCGCGACTGGCTCTCAAAGAAGCCAAACACATCTGGCTCTGCCACCTGAGCGAAGAAAACAACAATCCCAACCTTGCGTTGCGTACCATCAAAGAAATACTCGCAGCGCACGAAAGCGAATCCTCACATGAGCCCATCACTATCGAGGCACTGCCTCGCAGAAGCCCATCAGGCTTCTACGAACTCATATAAGAAAAAGAGGTTTATACTCACAAGCATATGAAAATTCGAACAAAACTGAGCCAATAGACGGAAAAAAGTGGAAAAACAAAAGATTTCTCAGAAAAAATTTTGCAGAACCGCCACAACTCTCTATTTTTGCACCGCTTTATACGGGTAAGTGCTGTACGGCCAGCTCCCTACGAATCCTCCAGGGCTTGACCGCAGCAAAGGTAGTTGGTTGTAGCGGCGCGATACAGAGAGCTTGCCCACCCGCCTCTTTAGCTCAGTTGGCCAGAGCACGTGATTTGTAATCTCGGGGTCGTTGGT
>CADBQP010000058.1 GCA_902796835.1 uncultured Bacteroidales bacterium | reverse complement strand
TCTTTGTGCTTTCAGCCTATTTCTTCAACAAACACACAAATGCCATGATTTCCAAAAAAGCGCTTCAAACCTTGATAACAGGAAGTTTGCTGCCCGCAACCGCTTGGGCACAAGGCCAGCAACCAAACATCATCATGTTTTTGGTAGACGACATGGGGTGGCAAGAAACTTCCGTGCCATTCTACAAGGAACGCACACTGCTCAACGACCGCTATCGCACTCCCAACATGGAGCGATTGGCACAAATGGGTGTAAAGTTTACGAACGCATATGCCTGCCCAGTTTCGTCGCCCTCGCGCTGCTCACTGCTGAGTGGCATGAACGCAGCACGACACAGGGTGACCAACTGGATACAGTCGTTCAACACCAACACGAATGCCAGCGGAGGCGCACTGACACTGCCGGAATGGAACTACAATGGAATTCAGCCCGCCACGACAACCAACACCAACGACCTGCAACACAGCACGCTCGTCACCCCGCTGCCCCAACTGCTCAGAGATGCCGGCTACATGACTATTCATGTAGGCAAAGGAAATTTTGGAGCCACCAACACATCAGCCTCCAACCCTCAGAATGTGGGTTTCTTCTATAACATAGGCGGAGGCGCCAACGGAGCCCCGGGCAGCTATCTGGCTGCCGAAAACTATGGAAGCGGTGTGTATCATGTGGCAGGACTCGAAAGCTATTACAACAGTGGAACCTTCCTGACAGAAGCTTTAACCCTCGAGGCTCTGAAGCACCTAAAACAGGCAGTAAGAATGAAACGCCCATTCTTCCTCTACATGTCGCAGTATGCCATACATACACCCTACGATGCCGACACACGATTTACGGGAAATTACATGGAAGGAGCACAAGGAGTTTACGATGCCATGCTGAAGGCGCGCCTTAACACACAAGAAATTAACCATGCAGCCCTTATTGAGGGAATGGACAAGAGTCTGGGCGACTTGATGGACTATTTGCAGGAAAACGACTCTGTGGCACGAAACACCATTATTCTTTTTATGTCGGACAACGGCGGACAGGCTGTAAGTGTGCGCCAAGGACGGGCCAACCACGACCAAAACTATCCGGCACGCGGCGGCAAAGGTTCGGCCTATGACGGCGGAGTGCACGAACCGATGATTGTTTACTGGCCTGGAGTGACACAAGGTGGCACCGAAAATTCCAACCGCGTGATGATTGAAGACTTTTTCCCCACCATACTATCAATGGCTGGAGTGAAGAACTACGAAACCGTGCAGACCATAGACGGATGCGACTTCAGCGACCTGCTACGCGACCCCACCCTACGGCGCGAAAGAGTAGGCATCTGGCACTATCCAAACCGATGGGGCGAAACTGCCGACCGCGCCGAAGGATATGGCACCTATTCGGCCATCATGAAGGGGAACTATCACCTCATCTACTTTTGGGAAAATCAGGAACGCCGGCTCTATGACCTGGCGGCCGATCCCAGCGAAGAAAACAACCTAGCCGAGAGCAAGCCCGATGTGCTCAAGGCACTGGCACAAGAACTCACCGACTCGCTCAAAAGCATGGATGCACAACGGCCCACACTCACAGCAACAGGCCAGGTGGTGCCATGGCCCAATGAAGCACAGACACAAGAAACATATGCCACAGGAGACCCGCTGCCACCATCGAGAGTGGTGAAACTTAGCTCTGAAACCGAGAAAACATACTACACCATATCGGACAATAGGCCCGCCTCGGCCGAAGGACCCTTCTTTTGGACCGTGGGCGAACATCAAGGATACAAAGCCTTGCAATGTACTAACGTAAACCTTGCCGGGACAGCCGATTCCACGAAACAGCTCTTCTACTTCATGCAGGGCAGCCAAGACAAAACCATTCACATGTTTACCTTCGACGACCAACCCGTAGACTTTGTGGAAGGAACATGCATTACCTCGTGGAACGCCACCAACACAACGACTTCTAAATTCCTACAATACGGCACTCCCGCACCAGGAGAGTTTCAGTTGTTGCAAACAGACTATGCCGGATATTACGGTTTCAGGACAGCAAGTGGCGACTTGATGAACGATCGTGGCACCAGCCATGGCAGCGCCCTGAACATGCACTGGGTTATCATGCCCTATAGCGGAAACTACCTGGGCGACGCTGGAAGCCGATATACCCTGACAGAGGCCGGGAAATACGAAAAGCCCGTGGCCGTGGGCGACGTGGTGAAACCTAATGACGCTATTTTCAAAATGAGTAGCGACAGCAAACTGCAACTCTATACCATTGAGGACAACAGGCCCACGCCATTCTTTTGGACGCGAGGCATATATCTGAATCAAAAAGCCCTGCAGTGTACCACCACAAGACTTGAGGGCAACGACCAAAGCCAACAGCTATTCTACTTCAAGCCTTCCACAGACGACAATGCCTTCATCATATACACTGCCGACGGCGAACCCGTGGACTACGTAAACGGAACAGCACGCAAGGGATGGAGCAACTATGAAACAGGCACCTTCCGCTTCATGCAATATGGCACGGATCAGGCAGGCCAACTGCAACTCATCAAAAGCGCCTACGACGGATACTACGGCCTTCGCATTGGAGACGAACTAATCAGCGACCGCGGCACCAGCCATGGCACAGAAGCCAACATGAGCTGGGTCATCATGACCTATAGCGGAAACCACCTGGGCGACCAAGGTAGCCGCTACAAATTCAGTTTCGTAAAGGAGGCCGTTCCCGTGGGAATTCAATTGCCCCAAAATGCAACGAACAATCTGAAAATCTTCGACCTCAACGGCCGACAGATCACACACCCACAGGGCCACGGCGTCTACATCATACGCCAAGGCGGGAAAAGTCAAAAAGTGCTTAAATAAACCAATAGAACAAAAAGCAAACTTACATGAACCCCCTTGTTTGGCTTTGGCGCATTCGACACCGGCGAGGATATGGCATCCATTCGCCTTTTGCGTTCAACATCGTGAAGGGAGTCATCTATGAACGGGGCACCTATCTTCCCTATGCCCCCCTCACACTTTTGCGCAAACAAAGGAACATCAAGACCTCGGAGCGCGACGACCGCCTGCTGCTGCGACTCGCCAACGAGCACCAACCTTGCTCAGCCCTCCTGCTCACATCGCCCGACGATATCGCCACTGAATATCTCAAGGCTGGTTGCAAAACATGTCAATATGAGATATGCCAAAATGCCAGCAGCGCCCAGCAAGAGGAATATGATCTGGTTTACATAGCGCCGATAGGCAACCTGCATCTTGAAAGCATACTGCCCCTGCTCAGTCAGCGAGCACTGCTCATTTGCCGCGACATACGATACAACAAAGAAACACTGAATAATTGGAAAGTATGTGCTGGCAATACCAAACTGCGCCTTAGCTTCGACCTCTACCACATTGGACTGGCCTATACCGAGACACGACTCAACAAAGAACACCACATAATAAACTACCCCTGACGGGGACAACCACTTGCCACCGCTCCTACCTAATTTTGGCTTAGACACATGGCATAATCACTGGCACGCTCTTTGCAGCAAGAAGAAAATAGATAAAAGGCCTTAAAAAAAATAGCTGTTAGCTTTGTCATTAAGGGAAATATATTACTTTTGCGCGCTAATTGACGACAGTCAGCAATAAACAAACCGAAACAAACCGAAAACTATGTATTGGACACTTGAATTAGCTTCAAAACTCGAAGACGCTCCCTGGCCCGCCACCAAAGACGAGCTCATTGATTATGCCATGCGCTCGGGAGCCCCGATGGAAGTCGTTGAAAATCTTCAGGAACTCGAAGACGAAGGCGATGTCTATGAAACAATAGAAGACGTCTGGCCCGACTATCCAGACAAAGAAGATTTCCTCTTCAACGAGGATGAGTATTAAACATTAGATTTTAATCTAAGTAATTTGGAATCAGCGAGATAAGCAAATTTTATTTGTTTGTCTCGCTTGTTTTTTACCACCTAAAACTACACTATTTATTTGTCTAAATTACATC
>CADBQP010000057.1 GCA_902796835.1 uncultured Bacteroidales bacterium | reverse complement strand
GGGGCACACTCAGTCATCGTCAGGAATCTGTTCGGCAAATGCCCTTTCGGAGAACCTTGGCAGCGGCAAAGATACGCACGCGCGATACGGGCTGTCAACTTTTCGCGACTTTTCGCAGACAAAAAATACTTCGCCAGCCCGAGAAGCCAGTGGCGAAGTGAATTTTTTTGAAAAAAAAAATTTAACAGTTCTTTAGTGTGATTTAAGCTGCTTTATAAAGCTGGCGGAGTTGTTTCATGAAAAAGCCGCACCCCATAAGGTTGCGGCTAACATAAAGAGTGTCAACAACAAATCTGGAATCGCAAACAAGACGCATGGCCCCCAAATTGCTGCGCGCTTTCTCTATACGCAGGTATATCCTCCATCCACGGGCAGGGCCACGCCAGTGACGTAACTCGAGGCAGGCGAGGCAAGGAAGATGGTGGCTGTATCAAGTTCACCCTCGTTGCCATAGCGCTCCTGCGGAATTGCGCCCTGAGCATAGTCGCGGAACCAGTCGGTTTCGAGAGTATCCTTGGTGAGCGGTGTCCAGAAGTAGCCCGGACAAATGGTGTTGACCGTGATGCCATATTTTCCCCACTCGGCAGCCAGGCCGCGCGAGAGGTTCACCACCCCACCCTTGGCTGCATGGTAGGGTGAACAGGGTGCGATTTTGTTGCCCACGAGTCCATACATGGAGGCTATGTTGACAATGCGACCATACTTGGCGGGAATCATGGCTTTCTTGGCCACGGCGCGGGCCATTTTGAACGAACCGGTGAGGTCGATGTTTATTTCGTTTTCAAACTGCTCATCGGTGATATCCTCGGCCGGAGCCACGGCCCCCGTGCCGGCATTGTTGATGAGTATGTCAATGCGCCCGAAATGCTGGATTGTTTTATCTACAACTTCTTCCACCATGGCGGTTTCAGTGATATCGCAACGAATGGGCAGCACTTCTACGCCAAAATCCTTGCGGATCTCGGCTGCCACTTCTTCGAGTTTCTCCATGCGGCGGGCAATGGGCACAATGTTGCAGCCCTGATTGGCCAGGGCACGAGCCATTTGCACACCCAGGCCGCCGGAGCAACCCGTAACGATGGCCACTTGGCCTTTAAGATCGAAATAATTTTTCATAGTGTTCGTTTATGATTATTAGGGATTTTAGAATTGTACTTTATAGGTGCGTTTGCCGTCAACCACAATGTAGGTGCCACGAAGACGCTTAAAAGTTTGTACGGGCACACGACGACCGCTGATGCTATAGACCTTCACGGGACGATGGCTCTGCGCCATGACGAACTGGCCGTTTTCCACACTGAGGAAATCGCGCTCCAGGGTGGGTGTGGAGATGCCGCTATGTGTGTCGTTTTGTACTTCGGCTTCGACCATCACAATGGAATAGCGGCAACCCACATCGGTGGTGTTAGTGCCGTCGCCCCAATCGAGTATGCGCCAGTTGTTGGTGTTCTCGGCCTGATTCATTTGCGAATTGCCACTCACTACGGCAAAGAGACTACTCATCATACCGTTCGTAGTGAGCGTCCACCCGGCATCAGGTTGTGTGGCCGATGTGCGAAGCTGGGCAGCAGGACGCACTACTCGACCTGGTACGATGTAGGAACTATCGGCACGATTGATGATGTCGTAGGTGCCGTCGCTGCGAGTAACGAATTTCCACATAGAGGCGTGGCCTTGTGCTTGGGAACGTCCGTCCAGACCGTTTCCCACACCATTCGACGTAGCATAGCGCGAGCCACGTTCCGGTGTGCAGAGGTAGTACCAGAAACAGGTGTCGGCGCTGGTCAGGGGCATACGCAGGCTGGCAAGCATCTGAGTGAGGCGGCTGGCCACAGCCGTTTGCTGGGAATAGACATTGGAGGATTCATACTTCTGCGTGCCCAGGTTATAGAGTTGCGGCGAACTGCTGTAACCTGTTTCGATGCCGGTTTGTCCATGCCGTGCCGCGCCATTGGAAGGCTCAATGTATTTCCATCGGTTCATACGCAGAGAGAGCGAACGCGACTGCGCCATTTTGGCCACATATTCGCGATTTTTGCTGTCTTCGCCCAACCATGTTGAGAGGTGGTCCTGACTGTCGTAGGCTGCACCGAGGGGCACCTCTGCTCCAACAAGAGCGGCCATTGTGGCCACGTTGTCGATGTGGGAAATAAGTGCATTTGAAACCTTGCCTTCGCGAATGCGTGCTGGCCAGTTTACGATGAAAGGCACTACGGTTCCTGCCTCGAAGGCGCTATATTTTCCGCCGCGCCACGGGCCAGCGGGTTTGTGGTTGCCCAGGAGTTCGGCAGCCTGGTCCACATAACCATCGTCGAGCACGGGACCATTATCACTGGTAATAATGATCATGGTGTTTTCGGCAATGCCAAGGCTATCGAGTGCACGAGCTATTTTGCCCACGGTGTAGTCGAGCTGCAGAATGACGTCGCCGCGCAGTCCCATCACACTCTTGCCCCGAAAGCGGTCGGCAGGATAGCGCGGCACGTGGGGGTCGTTGGTACAGAGATACATGAAGAAGGGGTTATCCTTATTCTTAGCCATAAACTGCACACTTTTGGCTATGATGGAATCGGCCAGGTCTTCGTCGCGCCACACGGCACGCCCGCCGCCCTTCATGTATCCTATGCGGCCAATGCCGTTGACAATGCTCTGGTTGTGACCATGGCTCGAACGCATTTTTGTGAGCAGTTCGGGATTGTTCTGCCCTGTTGGCTCCCCAGCAAAATTGCTACTATAGGACACGTAGATGGGATTGTCTGGGTCGTGGTTTACAACATGGCCTTGCTCGATAAACACACACGGCACACGGTCGGCCGTGGCCGCCATGAGGTAGTGGTAATCGAAGCCTATATCGCGCGGTGTCCAGTCGAGTTCGGCGTTCCAATCTTGCTGTCCGCCCACGCTTCCCAGCCCGAGGTGCCACTTTCCGATGGCAGCCGTCTTATAGCCAGCACTGGCGAACATATCGGCAATGGTATACTGGTGGGGCTTAATAATCATGCCGGCATTTCCTGTGGCTATATCGGTGCCCGGACGACGGAAGCAGTATTCACCCGTCAGGATGGAATAGCGCGACGGTGTGCTGGTTGAAGCCACGGCATGGCAGTCGGTAAACCGTACGCCATGGGCCGCAATGCTGTCGATGCAGGGAGTCTGAATGCGGTCGGCGCCATAGCACGAGAGGTCGCCATACCCCAGGTCGTCGGCCATGAGGAAAATTACGTTTGGACGATCTAAATTCTGTGCCAATGCACTTGCGGCCATTCCAAAGAAAGGAAGAAGCGTTAGCTGTAAAGGCTTCATAGGCTAAAAATGCGTTTAGGTATTTACCTCTATTTATATTTATAATTTATAGTGTCCGAAATAGTATGCAGACTTTATTTTGCCATGAGTTTGCGTCCGTCTTTGATATAAATGCTTGTTTCGCCACGCAATGGCTTGCCGAGCAGGTCGTAGGCTTGTGAAGCCACCGTCTCGCGCTTCACGCTACCGATGGCAGTGATGTCTTCGCCCGTGTCGATGAGCCGCCACACGCTTGCTCCCCACGACGATGGTTTTAGCAGCACGTAAGTCCATGCGCTGGGATTGGTATACCAGCTGTAGTTGCCCGATGAGGTAATGAGGCCTATGCCTCCGCCGCCTGTATCGGTAGAGATTTGCTCTATGCGCCACTTGCCGGCACGACCCAAGCGAACTTGTTGGTTTTCGGCATTGCTCGATACGTAGGCCTTGGTTCTGGTGGCCTTGTTCTCGATGCTCACTGATCCGTCACCATTCTTCTGAACGCTCCATTTATATCCATCGGCACTCCCCAAAGTCTTTGAATCGACCGTAGTGGCCGACGCCGAGGAGGCACAGGCATAGTGGTCGGTGAAATAGGCATTTTGCAAGAGATAGTATTTCCCTTCGCTAATGACATCGAGTGGAGAAACCGTGGGCATTTGTTTGAAGATGGCATACTGCGCCGCTATTTGATTATAGGTCTCCCACGAAACATTGCCCTGCTGCAGGGCCGACAGCGCTGGCTGAACGACGCTTTGCTGCAAGAATTGCAGGGCTTCGTCGGTGGGCTGGCCAATTTCCTGCGGATTGCTCCCTTCGATAATGCGTTTTGCCTTGTCGAGCAAACCTTGCAGGCGATCGGCAGCATTGTCGATCATTTCGATGCGCCACGTTCCCGGGTAGCACAGGGTGGAGTCGGTGGCGCTTACCACGTTGCCCGACATTTGGGCTGTCAGGTTGAAGTTGCCCGACTTTATGTTGACCACACCTGGAATGTAGGAATATCCGCCGGCGGGCTTGGTGGCCTTTCGAATGCTAAGCACCGTGCCCGAGGTTGTAGTGGTGACGGCGGCATTGGCCGAACGACGGATATTGATGAAGTTTCCGGACAGGCTGTTGGCAATTTTAATGCTGCCATCGTCGGAGACCACAAACTTCCAAAGCTCCTCGGGTTCTACTTGTTCTGTGTAGTGTATGCGGAGTCCGTCGCCGGCATCATAAAGCGTGGAGCCCACAAAATGGTTACGGAAATAGGTAGAAGCGCTCACGATGCGACACATATCGCCATTCTTAGGCATGCAGATTGGGGCAGCCTTATAGTTGGCTATTTCGGTCTGCAGTGCCTGCAGTTTTTCAGAGTTCTGCACATCGGCCTTCAGCGTCGAGCATGCACTGGCCAACGAGTTTGCAGCCTCCTGCGAAGGATACCCAATTTGGCCGGGGCGGCTTTCAGCCATCAGTGTTTCGGCTTCGGCCAGGGCCTGTTCTGCCTCGCTCAAGTCAGGGGACTCTATGTAGTGCTTGGCATATACAATATTCTTGGCATCGAGCACTGCGGCATGTTTTTGCAGGCGGATGTAAAAGTCGGAGAAATTCTTTTTAGCGCTAGGGAGCCATGCCATTTCGCTCAGTGCCAGCAACCGGGGAAATATCATGTATTCGGCCGCCTCGTTGGTGGCACAACTCTCGGTCCAGAGGTTGGCCTGCGTTCCGATGATGAGGTTTTCCTTGCCCGAAGCCTTTTCCACGGGGTTGAAGGCATAGACTCGCTCCACGGTGTTTATGGCCCGGTCGCCATATCCGCCATAGTAGGGTGCATCGATTTCCATCTTGTCGGGCGAAATCTGCAGCAGGTCGAAATAGAGGGGATATGAAGGCACCATCACACTTTGGAAATTGTGCGCCAGCGCCGACGAGGGGTCGCCCGTTCCGCGCCATATCATCACCACGGGCTCTATGGTGTAACGGCTGTTCCAGTTGGCCACGAAATCGTCCCATATGAGGACACGCTTGCCGTAGTTGTCGCGAAGGAAGCTGCCGATTTTCTCCACGAGCCATGGCTGCAAGTCGTTCACCCCGCTCAGTCCTTCCTCGGCAATGCGGCGGGAACAGTCGGCATTGTTTTGCCAGGCCGTGGTGGGACATTCGTCGCCGCCGATATGCACCAGTTCATAGGGAAACACCTCGGCTACATGGCCCATCACGCATTTCAGAAAATCGATTACTTCGTCTTTTCCCACATTCAGAATCTCGGTGCTCACACCCTTGGTGGTGCGCACTTCATATTTCTTTGTGGTGTCGCAACTCAACTCGGGATAGGCAGCAATGGCGGCCACCATGTGGCCCGGCATGTCTACTTCGGGAATTATCTCGATGTTGCGCGCCTTGGCATAGGCCACTATTTCGCGCAAATCGTCGAGCGTATAGAAAAGGCCGCGGCCATACTCGGTATCGTCGTAGAACTCTGCTCCCTGCGTGGGGTCGTTGATGGTAAGTGAACGCGAGCGAACGGCGCCCACGGTGGTGAGTTTCGGATATTCGGGAATTTCTATGCGCCAGCCCTGGTCATCGGTCAGATGCCAATGAAAGCGGTTCAGCTTGTAGAGCGAGGCTGCGTCAATAAGTTTTTTCACCTCATCTTTATCGAAGAAGTGGCGGCTCACGTCGAGGTGGAAACCACGATAGGGCATGTTGGGCCGGTCGGTTATCGTTACAGGCTGAACGCTCCAGTCGGCAGCGGTGAGTTTTTCGTTTCCATAGATTTTGGCACCTATCATTTGCCGTAGCGTTTGCAGTGCATAGAAAAACCCTCCAAATCCTGAGGCTGCAATTTCCACACCAAAGTCGCCGCTGCGCAGTGTGTAGCCGTCGAGGGGGAGCTTGTTGTCGGTTGTCAGGCTGATGATGACATCGGCAACGCTGCTGGCTTTCTCGCCTTGCTGCCTCACCTGCAGAGCTATGCCGGAAGTGCGCTGCAAGTCGGTGGCAAATTGCTGGGCTACAGACTGCGCCTCTAAATTGTCGTAGGTGATGGCTGTAACTTGGTGCAGGTCGAGCGATGCGCCGCTTCCTTGCGTAAGGCTATAGGGATAGGGTATGATGGCATTTTGAGTGCCGCCAAAGGCCGATTCACCTTCGGCGAGGAAGGTCATCGGAGCATTGGCGTCGCTACTCTGATAGAGCTTTATGTCATTGCCCAGTCCCATACCGCCCCAGCAGTTGAGCGCCTGAGCAGAATTCGACTGGGGGCTTATCACGTAGTTGGAGCCGCTGGCCGTGATTGAAAATCTGTTCAGCGACGAGGGACTCTTAGCGGCTCTCACTTCGCCGCCCTGCGAGGTGGCCGACACGTATAATTGCTGGCCCAGCTTGTTTGTAAACGTATATCCGTCGTCCGCTGTGCCTTCAACTTTCCACAGTTGCGACGCCTTGCCCGTGGGCAATGCCGAGGTGCAGACCACAGCTTCGCCCTGGGCCTTTACCACATAGTCGCCGCGCGTAAACTTCAGATAGTAATAGTATTCGGCATTTCCGCTGCTTATCTGCGGAAAGCCTGCTGCAAAGGCCATAGAAAAAGCCGATAAAGTAAGCAGCAAAAGTAGGTAGGTTCTCTTCATGATATTTAAGATTTATTTCTATGCTTTTCGGGGAAAGGGATTGCCCGTCGCGGGTCTGGTTTCCCATCCCGACAAAATTCTAAAAATTTCTTTACACAGACAAATAATCGGGCCAAAAAGTGGCCGTGGTCCTTGACAGGCCTACACGCCTATTTCTCCGCTTCCCACGCAAATGGTGCGCGTTTTGTCGTAGACCACGCCAAATTGTCCGGGCGCTATGCCTTGTATGTCGCGGCTCGACACGATGCGTCGCGTTCCGTCGGGCAGCAAGCGCATCACTCCGTCGGCAAAGGTGTCGGTGTGGCGGATTTTGAAGGCCACGGGCACTTCTTCCAGGTCTTTCCATGGGTCGGTGGCTATAAAGTGGAAGCCGGCCAGACTGAACTCGCGCCCATATTGCAACAACGTGTCGTAGCCCTGCGAAACGTAGACCACATTGTGGCGCACGTCCTTGCGCACCACAAACCACGGACCTCCGCTCAGGCCCAGGCCCTTGCGCTGCCCAATGGTGTGAAACCAGTATCCTTTGTGCATTCCCAGCTTGCGACCCGTAGCTATGTCGACAATGGCCCCCGGCTTTTCGCCCAAGAAGCGGCGCACAAATTCGTTATAGTCTATCTTCCCAAGGAAGCAGATGCCCTGGCTGTCCTTGCGCGTTGCCGATGGCAACTTGGCCTGCTCGGCGATGCGGCGCACTTCTTCCTTCATCAGCCGTCCGAGCGGCAAAAGGAGCTTTGAGAGCTGCACATGGTCGATCTGTGCCAAAAAGTCGGTTTGGTCTTTCACGGGGTCCACAGCCGTGCCAAGCCATCGACCAGTAGAAAACTCGGGACTGGGCGCACCCTTGCCATCTTCCACGATGGTGCCATAATGGCCCGTGGCAATGTAGTCGTAGAGATGGCCCACCTTCTGGTCGAAGGCACCAAACTTAATCAGTTTGTTGCACATCACATCGGGATTGGGCGTCAAGCCGCGCTTCACACGGTCCATGGTATAGGCCACCACGTTGTCCCAATACTCCTGCTGAAGGTCCACAACCTCGAGCGACAAGCCATATTTGCGCGCCGTGGCCTGCGAGAGCTCAATGTCCTCTTCGGCCGTGCACGAAAGGCCCTCGCCCTCCATGCCTATGCGAATGTAGAACAAGTCGGGGCGCAGACCCTGCTCGCAAAGCAAGTGGGTCACCACGCCGCTGTCTACTCCGCCCGAGAGGAGAACGGCCACGCGCTTATCTTTCAAGTGTGAATAATCCATACCGCCCTTTTTATTGGCGCAAATATAATAAAAATGCCACCAAACGAGGAGCTCTAAAGCAAAAATCTTGTAATTTAGAACCCTACAGAGCCTTTTCGGCCACAGCGGAGGTAGTAATTCGAGGGTTTTCTGTAACTTTACGACCCTATTTTCAACGTTTCACAAGCACTGCAAACCATGATATCTTTTACTTGCGACTACAACGAAGGCGCTCATCCCGAAATTCTCAAGCGTCTGACAGAAACCAACATGCAGCAGGAGCCGGGCTATGGCTTCGACACCTTTACGAAGTCGGCCCAAGAAAAAATTCGCACGGCCACAGGGATGCCACAGGCCGAAGTGCGCTTTCTCGTGGGCGGAACACAAACCAACCAAACCATCATCGACGCCATGCTGCCCCACTATGCAGCCGTGATCGCCGTCGAAACGGGCCACATTGCCGTACACGAATCGGGAGCCATCGAGTTTTCGGGCCACAAGGTGATTACCATTCCGGCTCATGAGGGGAAAATGTGTGCCAACGACCTGAGCAACTATCTAACGCGCTTTTTTGCCGACCCCACATGGCCCCACATGGCCGTGCCCGGCATGGTCTACCTTTCGTTTCCCACAGAATATGGCACCATCTACTCGCGCCAGGAACTGCACGACATCTACGATGTTTGCAAACACCACAACCTGAAGCTCTTCGTCGACGGTGCCCGCCTGGGATACGGACTCTGCAGCAAGGGGTGCGACATTGACCTTCACACCCTGTGCCAGCTATGCGACGTCTTCTACATTGGCGGCACGAAGGTGGGAGCCCTCTGCGGCGAGGCTGTGGTATTTCCGAAGGGCGACGTCCCCAGAAACTTCCTGACCATAGTGAAGCAACACGGCGCCCTGCTGGCCAAGGGCCGGCTGCTGGGCCTACAGTTCGACACGCTCTTCACCGACGGCCTCTATTTGCACATCGCCCAACATGCCATCGACATGGCCATGGAACTGCAACGCATGTTTAAAAGGCTTGGCATTCCTTTCTATATCGACTCGCCCTCCAACCAGCAGTTTCCCATTCTCACGGCCAGTCAAATGGAGAAACTCGCGGGCAAGGTCGATTTCGAGATTTGGGAGCCGCGCCCCGACGGCAGTGCCGTGACAAGATTTGCCACCAGCTGGGCCACCGCAAAAGAGCACATCGTGTTTCTGGAATCCTGCCTGCAGCAAAAGTGAAGCAGGCCCCAAGACTTTTTTTGCAGTCTCAGAAATAGTTTTCACAGTTGGCTCGACAGAATAAACAGTTGGCTCGACAGTTTCGTCTGTCGAGCCAACTGTTTATGCACGAAAGCGGTTTCTATATTTTATGTCGGCCCTGCGTTCACACAGGCTTTGCCTACATTCTGAGAATGGCCTCGCGGCAATTTTCCATGAGCCATTTAGGAGTGCTAGTGGCCCCGCATATGCCCACACTCTGGGCACCATCGAACCATTCGGGCTCTATGGCCGAAGGGGCATCGACCATGTAGCTCCTTGGGTTTATGCGGCGACAGGCTTCGTAGAGAGCATGACCGTTCGAACTCTTTTTTCCGCAGACGAAAACCACCACGTCGTGGCGGGCCGCAAAGCGCTCAATGTTGGGCTGGCGGTTGGCCACCTGACGGCACACGGTGTCGAAGGCCTGAAACGTGGCAGGCTGTTCAATGCGCGATTCGAAATATATGGCAAGTTCACGAAAGCCGTCGAGCGACTTGGTGGTTTGCGAAAACAGGCAGATGTCGCGCCTGTAGTTGAGCGGCGCTGTGCGGGCTTCGTCGATGTTTTCAACCACAATGGCCTGGCCCTCGGTTTGGCCCACCAGCCCCAGCACCTCTGCATGGCCCCGCTTGCCATAGATAACGATTTGGGGACGCGCGGCACTGGAATAGATGCGCTTAATGCGGCGTTGCAACTGCAACACCACCGGACAGGTGGCATCAATGATTTCGATGTGGCTCCGACGGGCCGTTTCATAGGTTTTTGGAGGCTCTCCATGGGCGCGCAACAACACTTTTGCCCCCCGCAGTTGGGCAAAGGTGGCATGGTCTATGGTTTCGAGCCCCAGGTGGTGGAGGCGCTCCACCTCGGCATTGTTGTGCACAATGTCGCCCAGGCAATAGAGCTGGCCTCGGCGCAGCTCTTCTTCGGCCTTGCCTATGGCTGTGGTCACTCCGAAGCAAAAGCCCGACCCTTCGTCGATTTCAATTTTCAGGTCCATCTTGTGTATGTGCCTCGAATTGCTGTATGAGCCACTGGTTTTGTTCTTCAATGGTGAGATTGCTATTATCGAGCAGCAGGGCATCGGGTGCCTGGCGCAGGGGTGCCACTTCGCGGTGGGAGTCGATGTAGTCGCGCTCCTTCACGTTTTTCAGAATTTCGTCGAAACTGGCTTCCTGGCCCTTGGCCTTAAGCTCGTCGTAGCGTCGCTGCGCCCTCACCTGGGCCGAGGCTGTGACAAATATCTTGAGTTCGGCTTCGGGGAACACCACGGTGCCTATGTCGCGACCATCCATGACAATGCCTTTCTGCCGGCCCATGAGTTGCTGTTGGCGCGTCATGGCCTGGCGCACAAAGGGCAGGGCTGCAATGGGGCTCACGTGGCTCGAGACTTCCATGCCGCGTATCTCGCTCTCCACACACTGCCCGTTGAGGTAGGTCTGCGGCAGGTTGGTTTCGGGATTGAGTTTGAAGCTTACGCTGACCTGCGGCATGAGTGCTTCGAGTTTGGCCTCGAGCGGCCTGCCCTGCTTGTCGAAAAGCCCATGCTGCAGGGCGAATAGCGTCACGGCACGATACATGGCACCGGTGTCGACATATATGTAGCCCACACGTTGGGCCAAGGCCTTGGCCATGGTGCTTTTGCCGCACGATGAATGGCCGTCGATGGCTATGATAATTTTCTTCATCCTTTTATTTTTATTTGAAAGAATAGGCAAGGTTAAACATCAGGCTGCTGGCCGACAGGCTATACTTGGCATAGGAGAAGCCCAGCTTGAACGTGCTCAGGCGCAGGCCGCCGCCAAATGTAAGCCCGGCGCCATGACTGCCTCCTGCCTGCTTGAGCTCATAGGCACGGCGCGCATTGAAACCCACGGAGAGATAGGTGCTCTGAGTGGGCAGAACATCGAGGCCGAGCACCAAATGGTTGAGCAGTTTGCGTCCAAAGTCGATGCTCTCGCCGCTCTGCGTGTACCAATAGCTCGACTTCCATCGGGTGAGGTCGGTCAGCGTGAGCGAAAACCGCACGGGGGCATGCTCGAGTCCCATAGTGACGCCGGCCATCAAATTGAAAGGCAGGCTCTCGGCCACTCCGTCCTCGTGGAAGGTCTTCACCTGTCGGCCCAGGTTGTTCATGGCCACCGATATGGAGAGGTCGCGCTCTTCGTCGTAATAGTTCAAGCCCAGGTCCACAGCCACAGCCACGGCATTATAGCCGCCATAGCTGGCCGAGAGGAACTTCAGGTTGGCACCGCCCGACACGAAGTCGGAAAACAGATAGGAATAACCGGCGTTCAGCACGAAATCGCTGGGCGAGAACGAGCCCGTTACGAGTCCCTGCTCATCAGTTTCGTCGATGGAACCGTAATTGAAAAGCTGGGCCGAGAAGGCTGCTGTGTGTCGCTCGCCGAAGGCTTTAACAAACTGCGCTCCCATGAGGTTGCTGCCTGCCGCATAGGTCATGAACATCAACCCCAGCGACTTGTCGCTCACGTTGGCATACAAGGCCGGATTTTGCGTTCCAATGGCCGGAGCATCGTCGATGAGGCTAATGTTTTGGCCTCCCAGCGCAGCAATGTGTGAAGAGATGGGAAAACCCAGCGACGTGAACGACGACTCACTCTCCTGGGCCGATATTGTCAACACAAATAGGCAAAAGAGGAGCGTATGTAAGATTTTTTTCATTCTGTTAATACAAATTGTGCTCAAAGGTAGTCATAATTTTATATTTTGCAAGTATTTTTGCAGCCAAAACGGCAAACGACCCGCTGGCAAGGGCCGCCTGCACACCTGAAATCCAGATAGGCCTCTTTTTAGTATAAACGTGTTTTTGTCTGATTTATTATCTACCCGCCAATGGTGCGACCTTGTTTTTGAAGGCCGCAACAAGGAATATGGCGCCTACCGGCTGCGCAGCGGCCTGGGGCGCAGACAGCGTTTTGGCGTCATCCTGGTGTATGTTGCCGTGCTCGCGCTCACCATCATTCCCATTCTGGCCAACCTCTACATGCGTTACACGCTGGTCAGAGGCAGCATCGAAGAAATGGAGACCATCGTGAAGCTCAAACGCATGGAAGGCGAAGACAACCACGAAGTGAAAGCCGTGGCCCAAGGTCGCCACCTGCCCGCTCGGCAAGACCCCGGCGAAACCACACAGACACCCGACGTGGTGGAGGAGCGGCAGGCCGATGAAAAAACCTTTGGCTCAGACGAAATGGTGCCTATCGAGGTGGTAGAGCAAAATACCGACGATCCTCCCGTGGCCGACAGCCTGCTGCAGAACGACCCGCTGGCGCCAGTCATTGGCAAAGAGCTCACCGCCACCGAGGTGGTGGAACAGATGCCCCACTTTCCCGGCGGACCAGGTGCACTGATGAAATGGCTCGATCAGAACGTGCCCTATCCGGCCCACTGCATTGAGAAAAAAATCAAGGGCGACGTGCGCGTTTCGTTCCTCATCGACAAAACCGGCGCCGTATGCAATCCTGAAATATCGCGCTCGGCCCACCACGACCTTGACACTGCAGTCCTGGCAGCCATAAAGCGCATGCCTTCCTGGAAGCCTGGTCGAGTGGGAGGCAGAGCCAGTATTGTGAGAGTAACAATACCCGTACACTTTGAATGACATTCAACCACAGCCACCATCACATATTTCATAATCCCTACACCATGAAAAATCTTCTCGAAAAAGTCAATGCCGCTCTCGAGGGCGTGGCCTATCCCAAAATTCCAGAAGGCCTCTACGAACCCATTCAATATGCACTCTCCATGGGCGGAAAACGCATACGCCCCACCCTGTTGCTGCTATGCCACAGCCTATACAGCGATGATACAGACTATGCCATAGCGGCAGCCCTGGCCATTGAGACATACCACAACCACACCCTGCTGCACGACGACGTGATGGACAATGCCGACGTGCGACGCGGCATGCCCACCGTACACAAGAAATGGGACGCCAACACAGCTATTCTTTCGGGCGACGCCATGCTCATCACGGCATTCAAGCACTTGGCGGAATATAGCGGTTCCGTTCAAGAAGAACTGCTCCAACTTTTCATCAAAACCACTCTCGAAGTGTGCGAAGGGCAACAATACGACATGAATTTTGAGCGGCTCGAGTGCGTTGGCATTGCCGAATATCTCGAAATGATAAGGCTCAAGACGAGTGTGCTCCTTGCCTGCGCCGCAAAAATGGGAGCCATCACCGGTGGCGCCCCCCGAACCGAAGCCGACATGCTCTATGCCTTTGCCGAAAAGGTGGGGCTCGCCTTCCAGTTGCAAGATGACCTGCTCGACACCTATGGCGACCCCGCCGTTTTCGGGAAAAACATTGGCGGCGACATACTCTGCGCAAAGAAAACATATCTGCTCCTCACGGCCCTGCAAAAAGCTAATGCCGCGCAAAAAGCCGAACTCCAAAAGCTGCTGGCCGACAAGATAATATCGCCGAGCGAAAAAATAGAAAAGGTCATAGCCCTCTACAATCAATTGCATGTGGCCAAAGACTGCGAAGAGGCCATTGAGGCATACTACCATGAGGCACGCTACATCTATGAAACCCTGCCTATCCACGAAAGCAAGAAAGCTCCACTGTGGCAATGGGCCGAAAGCCTAATGAACCGAGAAAAATAAGCACACGTCACACAACATCACCCCCAAAAATCATGCTCATCGACACACATACCCATCTTTATGTGTCCGAGTTCGATGCCGATAGGGACGAAACTATCCTCCGCGCTCGCCAGGCCGGTATCGGAGCCCTGCTTCTGCCCTGCATCGACGAAGGCAGCATAGGGCCCATGATGAAGTTGTGTGCCCACCATCCCGACCTGTGCTACCCCATGATGGGGCTCCACCCCACTGAGTTGCCCTCCGACCCCGAGTCCACACTTGCCTGCATGGAACAACTGCTGCAAGACCCCTTCCACCCTTTTGTTGCCGTGGGCGAAGTAGGCGTAGACCTATATTGGGACAGCAGCCGACGCGAAGAACAGCTGCATGCCTTCCACACACAAGCCTTATGGGCCTGCCGCTACGGACTGCCCCTGGTGGTACACAGCCGAAACGCACATGCCGAAATCACCCAGACACTGCGCCCTCTGCAAAACCAGCTCCACGGCGGTGTGTTCCACTGCTTTGGAGGCACCGAGCACGAGGCGTTGCAACTATTAGAGTTTCCCGACTTCTGCTTGGGAATAGGCGGGGTGGTCACCTTCAAAAAGTCAACACTGCCCGAGGTGCTCAGCAGGGCCATACCCATTGAGCGAGTGGTCATTGAAACCGACTCACCCTATCTGGCCCCCACTCCCCATCGCGGCAAACGCAATGAGAGCACATACCTGCCCCTCGTAGTGCAAAAACTGGCCGAAATCTACGGCCTCTCTGTCAGCGAGGTAGAAGCCATCACCACACGCAATGCTCTAAGAGTATTTAAAAAAGTTGCTGAAAAATTTGGTCAGTCCAAAAGTTAGTTACACCTTTGCACCCGCTAACGCAAAGACGAAGCGCTTGGTACCATAGCTCAGTTGGTAGAGCAACGGACTGAAAATCCGTGTGTCCCCGGTTCGATTCCTGGTGGTACCACAAAAAGCATCGCAAGAAATAATTCCTTGCGATGCTTTTTTCTTGTAGCCCTAGAAAAGTTTTTAGTATCTTTGCCATAGCATTTCAAACTATCATCAATGAAACAATTTGCTAAACTTCTTGGTGCCACATTGCTGGGAGCCTTGATTGGTTTTTGCGGAATGATGTTGCTTCTGGCACTTTTTGGCAATAAGCCTATAGATGAATTGTGCACCGAAATGTGGACAGATTTTCCCGAGATACTAGGATATGGTCTGACGGTCCTCGCTGCCGTTGCCGTTTCGGGAGTGCTCCATGTGGTGCTCCACGAAGGAGGCCATTTGTTAGGCGGACTGCTCTCGGGTTACCGTTTTGTGTCGTTCCGCATATTTGGCCTCACCCTGCTTCGTCAGAACGGAAGATGGTGCATCAAACGTTTTGGCTTGGCAGGCACTGGAGGCCAGTGCTTGCTTTTGCCGCCCGACATGCCTGCCAGCCAGTTGCCCACAGCACTCTACAACCTGGGAGGAGTGGCCAGCAACGTGTTTTTCGGCGCACTGTCGTTTCTGGCTTGTGTACTGTGGAAGGGCATGCCTTTCGTGCTAATCTGCTTCTTTGTTAGTTCTGCCATTGTAGGCCTACTCATGGCTCTCACCAATGGAATTCCCACGAAAATGGGTGGCATAGGCAACGATGGCTACAACATGCTCCTACTCTGCAAGCACCCGCGCAGCAAAGAGGCTCTGATAGCCCAACTCAAGGCAAACGCTGCTGTGCAAGAGGGGCTGCAGCCGCGCGAGCTGCCCGAGTCGTGGTTTGCCTGCGCCACAGCCAGCGACTTCGAAGATGCGCTTCAGGCAACCGTGGTGCACATGCAAGCCATGCGTCTGCTCAACTCCGGAAAAACTGAGGGAGCTGCCTCAGTGCTCGAAGAGCTCTTGGAACACCGAGAACGAATGATAGGGTTGCTCGAGCAAGAAACGGAATGTGAACTGGCTTATATTTATATGACTGAAGGGAAGACTGAACAAGCCGAAGCCTTGCTCACCAAAAATCTTCGGCACTACATCCAGCAGTTTGCCGCCAGCTCATCGGCCAAACAACGTTTACTCATGGCCATAGCCTGCCAACTCGAGGGCAACATAGAAAAAGCCCGGCGAATTCGCGACGATGTAGAGCAGAAGCGCTCACAATACTTGCTGCAAGGCGAGGTGGCCATGGACCTTGAACTCATGGACAAACTCTTATTGCGACACCATGAAGCATCACATACCTAACACAATATTAATATTATAAAGAAAAAAAATGAAAAGAAACATTGGAAACTACAACGCAGCTTTTCCCACTCCCGTAGTGGTAGTAGGAAGTATGGTAGATGGCAAGCCCAACTGGTTTGAAGTGGCTTGGGTTGGCATTGGCGACAAAGACATCGTAACCCTTAGCGTCACTCCCTCGCACAAAACATGCGAAGGTATTCGCGCCACAGGCAGGCTGAGCATTGCTCTCGTAGACGAAGCTCTGATGCAACGTGCCGACTACGTGGGCATTGTTAGCGGCAAAAAGGTTGATAAAAGCGAGGTGTTCGACTGGACAGCAGGAGACCTTGGAGCCCCTATCCCCACCGATGCGCCTGTGGTGATGGAGTGTGAGTTGCTCGACACTTACACTCAGCATGGCATGAATCTGCTTATCTGCAAGGTAAAGAACACATATGCCGAGGAGTCTCTGCTCGACGAAAAGGGAAAGATCGACTATGGCAAGCTCAAGCCCATCCTTTTTGAGCCTCGCTTCAACTATCTGCTCACTGGCCACATCGTTTCGCCCTGCATAGAACCGGGCAAAGCCTATAAATAGAGGACTTTCCACAAGAGAGAAAAAACTGCAGCACTCGCCTCGGGCGAATGCTGCAGTTTGCTTTTTACATAATCCCTACGCTTTTTCGAAGGGAATCTTTTGTTTCGAAGGCATTACTTCTTTCCGAAATAACGGTTGTAAAGTCCTTGGAATCCTTGTCCATGGCGGGCTTCGTCACGAGCCATCTCGTGCACGGTGTCGTGAATGGCATCGAGGTTGAGTGCCTTAGCACGCTTGGCAATGCGCGTTTTGTCTTCGCAAGCGCCAGCTTCAGCATTCATGCGCTTTTCGAGGTTGGTTTTGGTGTCCCAAACAAGGTCGCCCAGCAGTTCAGCGAACTTGGCGGCATGTTCGGCCTCCTCAAAGGCATAGCGCTTGAAGGCCTCAGCTATTTCGGGATAACCCTCGCGGTCGGCCTGGCGACTCATTGCCAGATACATGCCCACTTCGCAGCATTCGCCCTGGAAGTTATGGTTCAAGTCGGCTATCATTTCGTCGTCGCAGCCTTTGGCCACGCCTACTACGTGCTCGGCAGCAAATTGTAGGCCGCCGTCTTCGACAACCTCTTTAAACTTCGATGCGGGAACGCCGCACATGGGGCACTTCTCGGGTGCCTCGGGGCCTTCGTGAATATAGCCACAAACAGTGCAGATGAATTTTTTGTTCATAGTTTATTAAGTTAAATTAAATTGTTGTGTGTAAGTGTTTCTTTCGGTGTGGTGCAAAGATAGGACAAATTTTTCTACTTTCAGCGAAAAAACTTGAAGAAAAAAGCTCATACAAGCAGTGCTTTGTTTGCATGTCCGCTTTTTCTCAGCCCTCATGCGAGTCTGCACTATATCCCCATCACATTGCGCACCACCCACCATATCATGAACAGCGCCACGTATGCAAGAGCAAGCGCAGGACTGTTCACGGCGCAGTACAGTTTTTGCCATGCCTGCCGATTTCTAAAAAAATTGGTAAGAAGTAACAACACCACGTAGGGTATGGCCAAAATCAAAAAGAAATTATAGCGTGCTGCCTCAAGCAGATGGCCATGCAGGGCAGCATGGGTGGCACGTTGCAGTCCGCATCCCGGGCAACTTAAGCCCGTAAACCACTTGAAGGGGCATTGGGGAATGAAAGCGTGCTTTGTAGGGTCGAACACATAGAGTGCGACCAAACAAAGCACGACTGTCAATATAAAAACGGCCCGTTTCAGAACAAATGTCGTCGGCCTACGACGTATAGAAGTTGGGCGAACCGTTCTTTATGCTCGCTGCTATTACTGCGGCATAGAAGATGAGGAAGAGTGTGAACAAAACCACGCCAATGATGATGACGGCTACACTCCACCACACTGCCTTGCGCGAAGCATCACGAGCAGCGTCCTGCTCGCCTGCCAGCCAATAGGTGTCGACCTTGGCAGCATAATGAATGGCCACAATGCCCAGGGGCTGGCAGCAAAAGAGTGTGCTGGCCACGGCTAGCCACAAATTATTGGAGGGCTTTCCGATGAGGCTCACACCCTGAGAAGCCGCCGCTACAGAGGTTGCGCCCGAGCTTGATGCCAAAGAAGTCGCATTGTCGGCACCAGCCTGCTGAAGATAGGGCTCCAGCTCGGGGATGCTGTCGGCACGCTGCCAGCCGGCCATGCCTTGTTTCCACACTAGCGTAGAACCTGTTACGCCATTAGCGGCAAATGTTGAGGGGTCGATAGGACCGGCCTGCTGTTTGTTTTGGTCAATGTAGAAATAATTGTCCATAGTTTTTAGTATAATAAAAATGCTAATTCAAAAATGATTCTGGCTAATTCACTTTTTCGGCACTCGGGCCAGAACGGTTGTCACAAAGTTCCAGTATTTTTCAACGGAAGGAATATGGCAGCATTCGCTCGGGGTGTGCGGACTGCGAATGGTGGGTCCGAACGACACAATGTCCATGTGGGGATACATGGCGCCAATAATACTACATTCCAAACCTGCATGGATAACCTGCACCTCGGGCTCATTGCCGAAGAGTTCTTTATAGACATTCCCCATTAGTTCGGCCAGTTCGTTTTTCAACGCGGGTGTCCACTCAGTATAGGCTCCGTCGGTCTCAACTTTCATGCCTATCATTTCGAAACAGCTTGTGAGAGCCTCTACGCAATAATCGCGCTGCGAACGCAACGATGAGCGCACAAGGTCTTTGAAGAATACTTTTCCGTCGGCAATGGTCACAATGGCCAGGTTGGAACTGGTTTCTACAACGCCATCGATGTGGGGAATGAAGCGCATCACTCCATTAGCACAAGCCGTGATGGCACCTACTACGCCCAGCTGCATTTCCTTGGGCATGGCGGTCGAGGGAACTTCGACATCCTTTACTTCGATGGTCAATGCGTTTTCAATGCCTTCATATTCGGTTTTGAACATCATCTCCCATTCGGCAACGTCGGCTTTGAGGGCCGCCACATCAGCTTTGCTCAGCACCACTACCACATTGGCACTACGCGGAATGGCATTGCGCATGTTGCCGCCCTCCCACGATGCGATTTGAGCATTGTGCTTCAATATGGCCTGACGCACAATGCGGGCCATCAGCTTGTTGGCATTAGCCCTGCCCTCGTTGATTTCGAGACCGCTATGTCCGCCACACAGTCCTTGCAATACAATGCGCAGGGCAGAATCGCCACAGGGTGTTACAGGCGTATAATTCTTCTCGGCGGTGAGGTTTATACCTCCGGCCGAGCCTATCACAAACTGGCCCTCAGTCTCGTTGTCGAGGTTGAGCAGATAATCGCCTCTCAGGGTGCCTTCCACCATGTGGTTTACACCATACATTGTTGTTTCCTCGTCGGCTGTAATAAAGCCTTCGATGGGGCCATGAGCCAAATCGTCGGCCTCAAGTACTGCCATGATTGTAGCTACTCCAAGACCGTCGTCAGCACCCAGAGTAGTGCCGCGCGTCCTCACCCACTCACCGTCAATCCAGGTTTCAATAGGATCGGTTTCAAAATTATGGGTCGAATCGTCGGCTTTCTGAGGCACCATGTCCATGTGGGCCTGCATGGTAACCGCCTTGCGCCCTTCCATGCCCTTGGTGGCAGGCTTGCGCATCACGATGTTTTCGCCGGCATCCTTAAAGGCCTCAATTCCCCGCTCAGCAGCCCAACTTAGCAGAAATTGTTGAATCTTTTCCATATGGCCCGAAGGGCGGGGCACTTGTGTGAGCAGATAAAAGTTTTTCCAGATAGCCTGGGGGTTTAGGTCTTTGATGTTCATGATACTTTAGTTTTAAGGAGTTATCTTTTATTAATTAATAATTTGTCGTTCCACATCTTCAAGTTGCTTTCTGACGGGCAGGAAGTTAAGGTCTGCCCATCCGACTACACCGAGAAGCATCACCAAAAAAGTCTGCACCGTGTGCACAATCAGGGCAAACATCACAGCCGGAGCCTCGGCCACTCCATAGATCACCAGCATAGTCTTCACAGCGAAATGCCAGGGGCCGGCACCATTGGGTGTGGGCACTATCACGGCATAGGAACCCACGCAGAAGATGAGCAGCACCGTAAGCGGTGAAAAATGGGCCGTGAAGTCGAAGCAAAAAAAGGCAATGTAGAAATGCAGATAGTAGCTGGCCCAGATTCCTATGGAAAAGAGCAGATAGAGCGGCAGGTTCTTCACCTTTCCGAGCGACATGACACCAGCCTTCAGACCCTCAAAAATGTCGCGTCCCTTTTTGAAATGGGTATAGCGCGCCAGCAATATCAGAAGCGTCAAGGCAATGGCCAACACGCTGACGGCCGTAACCACATAGCCTGTACTTGTGAAGCGGCCCAGTATGTCGCGCCCCGAAGTGCCGGTAGTATGAAGAAAGTGCAGGAAAGTGGGCAGCTGAAGGGCCAGGGCCAGGGCTGTCAGCGCAAGCATCAAGATGGAATCGACCATACGCTCGGTTACCACCGTTCCCAGCGATTTCGAAAACGATATGCCGTCCATCTTTTTCAGCGTGGCACATCGTGTAACCTCACCGATGCGTGGTATCACAAGGCTTGCCGCATACGACACAAACACACTGTCGCAGCACGTGCGGAGCCGTGGACGCTCGCCAATGGGCTCAAGAGCCAGTTTCCATCGCTGTGCACGAAATGTTTGTGCCGTAATACCGAAAAGGAGAGAAAAGAGCATCCACCACCAATTCATTTCATGCCACAGGCTATGCCAAAAACTGGCCCAGTCTGCACCACGATACATCCACCAAAGAATGCCCAAGCCAAAGGCAAAGGGCAACAAAATCTTTAATATGTTTTTAAGAATGCTCAAAGTCGAGATAGTTTTTCTTAATTTTGCACCAATTCAGCCTCGCAAAAATAAGTAAAATTGCCAACATGCGTTCTGTTAGACCTAAAAAATTTCTGGGCCAGCACTTTTTAACACATCTTCCCACGGCTCAGGCCATAGCCAACACAGTCGACGCCTGCCCCGACCTTCCCATTCTCGAGGTAGGGCCTGGCATGGGAGTCATGACACAGTTTCTTGCAAAGAAAGGGCGCGAGCTCAAAGTGGTGGAACTCGACTTCGAGAGTGTGGCCTACCTGCGCGAACACTTCAGACAGCTCGAAGACTGCATCATTGAAGACGATTTCTTGAAAATGCACCTCAACCGCACATTCGAGGGGCGACCCTTTGTGCTCACCGGAAACTACCCCTACAACATCAGCAGCCAGATATTCTTCAAAATGCTGGAATATCGAGACTACATACCCTGCTGCACCGGCATGATACAGAAAGAGGTGGCAGAACGTATGGCAGCCGGCCCGGGCAGCAAAACCTATGGCATTCTGAGCATCTTCGTCCAACTTTGGTATGACGTGGAATACCTTTTTACCGTAGAGCCCGGAGTGTTTAATCCGCCACCAAAGGTGCGAAGCGCCGTTATTAGGCTCACACGCAACCAACAAACCGACATTGGCTGCGACGAACAATTGCTGCGTCGCATAGTTAAAACCACCTTTAACCAGCGCCGCAAAATGCTGAGAGGCACTCTTAAAACATTGCTGGCCGCCTGCGATGCAGAAAAAGGCCGCCAGCGCGACCACGCTGCCTTTTTGGCCCAGCCTTTCTTTACCAAACGCCCCGAACAACTTTCGATCAGCGACTTTGTGGACTTGACAAACCAAGTGGAAAAAGAGGTGGAATAAGAAGGAAAAACCATGGGGAAACGCACTCGCGAACTGTTAAATTTTATTTTTTCAAAAAAATTCACTTCGCCAGTGGCCATTCAGGCTGGCGAAGTGTTTTTTGTCTGCGAAAAGTCGCGAAAAGTTGACAGCCCATATCGCGCGTGCGTATCTTTGCCGTTGCCAAG
>CADBQP010000056.1 GCA_902796835.1 uncultured Bacteroidales bacterium | reverse complement strand
GCATTGACCTGTGGGAAAGTAGGTAGCCGCCATTTTAGAGAGTCCCCCCGAGCCGACACAAAGGTTCGGGGGGACTTGTTTTGTTTGAGAAGATGTTTCGTGTACAAGCACATGTTTGATCATGGACAAGCACATACAATTATCCCCGCCCGCAAACGCACGTACGTTCGTAGACGGGGAGTATTTTTTGTTATTTCTGTTGTTTGTTGTTGCTTACGTTGGTGGACTTGTTATCGGCTTGCGTAGTAGTGGGTTGCCTGTGTGGTGTTTTTGAGTTGTTGGAGTCCTGCCAGGTCGTTGCTCAGGGTCATTTGCTGTCCGTTTTGGAGGTAGGCCACGATGGTTCCGTCGTCATTGTGGCGCACGAGTGGGAGTGTTTTCCCGTTTTGTGTGATGCTCCATGTTTGTGTTTTGGCGTTGTGTGTGAGCAGTGTTACGCGGCCGGCGGGGTTGGTGATTTTATAGCCCTTGCGTGTGGTTTCTATGGCGTAGGTTTGTCCGTCGGAGCCTTTTACGTAGTCTATTCCTGCGCGTTTTACGGGATTGTTGCCGCTCCAGAATTCTATGGTGTTGAGCACGAGTGCATCGACCGTGAGGCATACGGTGCCTACGATGGGTTGCAGAATGAGTCCCACTATGCCGTTCACGATTTTGCTGTTGGTCATGGTGCGCTGCCATTTGGCGTAGTTGTTGAAGAGGTTGAACGAACCTATACAAGAGCTCATGGTGAGGCTTGCAGCGAGGAGTGCACATGTGAGTGTCGTTTTGTTTGTTCTCATGTTGGTGCTGTTTGTTTGTGGTTTATGGTTTTGTTCGTGTGTTATTTGTTGTTCTTTTTGTGGTTGTGTGTTTCTGCTGTTTTCGGTGTGTGGTTTGTTCTACGCCTTGCGCTTTGGGTGCTTTTTTGATAGGGTGAATTCGAAGGTGAGTCCGCCTCCTGGGCTTTGTGTGGCGCTGATGGTGCCTCCGTGGAGGGCTACGGCGTTTTTGACGATGGCGAGTCCGAGTCCGGTTCCGCCGAGTTCGCGGCTTCGGCTTTTGTCGATGCGGTAGAATCGCTCGAAGATGCGTGGCATGTGTTTTGGTGGGATGCCTCGCCCGTTGTCGGCAAAGGTGAAGTGCCAGTTTTGTGTGTCGTCGTGTGCGGTTATTTCGACGGTGGTGCCTGTTCCGGCATATTTGATGGCGTTGTCTGTGAGGTTTCTGAAGATGCTGTATATGAGCATGGTGTTTCCTTCGACGTGTATGCCTTGTGGCAGGCAGTTGCGCAGTGTCATTTTTTGCTCGCTGAGCGCCTGTGCTGTTTCGAGGGCTATGTCGGATACCATGGCGGCGATGTCAACGGGGTCGAATGTCAGCACGTTGGGTGCATAGTCTATGCGGTTGAGCACGGAAATGTCTTGCAGCAGGGCGGTGAGGCGCTTGGCCTGTGTGTGGGAGCGCTCTATGAATTTTTGCTTGGTTTCGTTGTCGATGTCGGGGGTGTGGAGTATGGTTTCGGTGTATCCCAGGATGCTGGCTACGGGTGTTTTGAGTTCGTGGGCGATGTTCTGTGTGAGTTCGCGGCGCATTTGGTTTTCTTTTTCTACTTGTTCGCGGCTGATGCGTTCGTCCATTTTCTGTGCGTAGCGATGAAGGAGGTATCCTAACCCGATGAGTACCACGATGGAGAATCCGAGCAGGTGCCAGTCGCTGACTTCCTCGAAGGGCTCAATCCATCGTCGGTCGTAGTCTTCGAAGATGATGAATGTCACGGCGAAGATGGCGAAGATGACCATGACTGTGAGCCACATTTTCTGGCCTTCTGTGAGTTTGTGCATGGTGTGGTTTTGGTGTTATGGCTCAAAAATGTAGCCAAAGCCTTGTCGGGCTGTGATGCAGGCTGAGTAGGGTCCTATTTTCTTGCGCAGTCGGGCCAGGTTGACGTCGACGGTGCGTTCGGTGACGACTACGTTTTCGGGCCACACGCTTTCGAGCAGTTGTCTGCGCGAGAAGACTTGTCTGGGGTGGCTCATGAGCAGTGCGAGGAGTTCAAATTCGGTTTTTGTCAGTGCGATGTTTTCTTCGTTGAGTGTGGCCGTCTTGCGTTGCATGTCGAGCCTGAGTGCTTGGTGCTCAATGGTTTGTTGTGGAGTGGGTGCTGCGGTGGTGTTGCGTGCCAGCACGGCTTTGACGCGGGCCATGAGTTCGCGCACGGAGAAGGGTTTTGTGACGTAGTCGTCGGCTCCGAGTTCGAATCCGCGCAGTGTGTCGTCTTCGGAGTCCTTGGCTGTGAGAAAGATGATGGGGGGTACGTGTTGCGTGGCGTTGGCTCGCAGGTGGCTGGCCAGTTCGAATCCGGACATGGCGGGCATCATCACGTCGAGTAGCATGAGGTCGAAGCTGGCGGGGTTGGCAGCCAGTGCCTCGTAGGCTGAATGGGCTGCGTGGGCTTCATATCCGGCGGCGCGCAGGTTGAAGAGCAATATGTCGCAAAGGTCGTGCTCATCGTCGACCACAAGTATGCGTTTTGGTTTCATTTCGGGCGTAAAGATACAAAATCTTTGCGTCTGGCCTCGGCCTTTTGTGAGCTTTCTGCGTGCTTTTTTATGAGAAGCGTGCTTCAACGACGTTTACGATGTAGTCGCCCATGCGCTCGAGTTGTCCCACGGTGTCGTCGAAGACGGTTCCTAGTGCATAGCTGTAGCGTCCCTGTCCGATGTCTTCTACATTGGCGGCCTTGAGGCGTGTGTGCATTTGGTTGATGTCGTTTTCGAGGCGATAGGTTTCGCGTGTGCTGCGCACGTTGGTGTTGCCGGTGAGTGCGAGTGCCATTTGGTTGAGTGCTTGCTGGCAGAGGTTTTCCATGTCGTAGAGTCTCTGTAGCTGTTCCTTGGTGAACCGGAGTCCGGCATGGTGGCTCCGGCTCATGATGCGCGAGAGGTTGAAGCAGGCGTCGCCGATGCTTTCGAGCTCGCCTATTTCGCGCATCATTTGGCGCAGTCGTTGCTTGGAGTTGTCGCTCAGGTGTCCGCTGGCCACTTGTTCGAGGAAGCGTGCTATCTCTATTTCCATGCGGTCGGTGAACTGTTCTTGCTGGCCTATTTGCTGGCAGATTTCGTCCACGCGGTCGTCTTTGGTTTCGGCGGGCAGTTTGCGCACGTTGTCGAACATCTGATGGAGGGTTTCGGCAAAGCGTTGTATTTCGCGCTGTGCCTGCAGGATGGCGATTTCGGGTGTCTGCACGAGGTTGGCCTGTATGTATTTGAGTCGGAAGTCGTCGTGGGCATCGGGCTCGTCTTTCTTGGGCAATATCCAGCACACGATGCGTTCTATCTGCGGTATGAATCCTATGAGCAGGGCGGTGTTGGCCACGTTGAAGCATGTGTGGAACATGGCGAGCACCACTGGCAGCCGTTCGGTTTGCCCGGCGGCTTCGGGGTTGTATCCTACGAGTGAGCATACGAGGCCCACGAAGGGATAGAAGACGATGAGCACCCATATGACTCCGAATACGTTGAAGAGCAGGTGTGCCAGTGCGGCTCGCCGTGCGTCGGTGCCTGCTCCGAGGGCTGCCAGGTTGGCTGTTGCTGTGGTGCCGATGTTCTCGCCCATGACGAGTGCTATGCCCAGGTGGATGGGCAGCACGCCTGTGGAGCATAGCAGTATGGTGATGGCCATGACGGCTGCCGAGGATTGGACGATGCACGTGATGAGGGTGCCTATGGCCAGGAATATGAGTATGGAGAGGTGGCTCTGCGTGTCGAACGAGGAGAAGAAGTTCATGGCTGCCTCGTTGTGGGCCAGGTCAAGGTCGCGCCCGGCCGAGCTGAGCATGACGAGCGAGAGGAACATGAAGGCGATGCCGAAGAGGAAGTCGCCCACGAAGCGCTGGCTGCGATAGTAGATGAGGATGATGCCCACGAAGAAGGCTGGAAACACTACGTTGGTGAGGTCGAGGTTGTAGCCCAGCGACATGATCCATGCCGTGAGTGTGGTGCCGATGTTGGCGCCCATGATGACGCTGATGGCTTGCGAGAGTGTGAGCAGTCCGGCCGATACGAACGACACGGTCATCACGGTGGTGGCCGACGACGACTGCACGGCGCATGTGACGGCCGTTCCCGTGAGCATGCCTGAAAGGCGGTTGGTGGTCATCTTGGCCAGGATGCGGCGCAGCTGCGGGCCGGCGAGCTTTTGGAGCGCTTCGCTCATCATGCGCATGCCGTAGATGAGCAGGCCCAGGGCGCCGAGCAGCCTGAGGGCTATCATGAGATAGTTTGGAGAGGTTTCCATAGGTGTGTGCTTTGCTTTGGTTTTTCTTTCTGGTGCAAAGTTACGCTATGGACTGTGTTTATGGGCTCTCCGGGCGGTTACGAAGTAGTTACGGTGGTATTACGATTTTGTTACGCGGACTGCCTTGTTTCTGTTTCCGGGCTGGGAGCTAAAGAGAAGAGTTGGCTCAACTATTTTGTGGGTCGGGCCAACTCTTTTTTTTGGGGGGGGTGCCTGGTTTGTTGCTTTAGTGCATGGAGCCTCCCACGATGTCGAGCAGTTCGGTAGTGATGGCCTGCTGGCGTGTTTTGTTGTAGGTGAGTGTGAGCTCCTGGAGCAGTTCGTCGGCATTGTCGGTGGCTATTTGCATGGCTATGACGCGTGCGGCATGCTCGCTGGCCAGGCTGTCGAGCAGGGCGGTGTAGAGCTTGAGGTGGAGCACTTTGGGGAGCAGTGCGCTGACCACTTGTGCCGGTCCGGGCTCTATGATGTAGTTGTTTTGCAGTGTGCCCTGCTCTGTGGCTTGCTCTTGGGGCAGGCTGATGGGCAGCAAGGTGTCTTGTGTGAGCACTTGTGTGGCTGCGCTCTTGAAGTGGTGGTAGATAACTTCGACCTTGTCTATGCGCTCGTGGGCGTAGTCGTCCATGAGCTGTGCCATGATTTGTGTGGCGGCCTGGTAGTTTGGGCTGTCGTTGAGATGTGAATAGTCTTCTATGGCTATGCCCAGCTTGCGTGCTGCCTCGTGGCCTTTTCGGCCGAGTGTGATGACTTTTGTCACTTCGATGCCCTCTTGGCGGCAGTGGTCCACGTGTTTGCGCAAGGCTTTGATGGCATTTGCGTTGAAGCCGCCGCATAGGCTGGAGTTGGAGGTGAGCAGCACGAGGGCCACACGCCTTACTTCGTGAGTGCGTGTGTAGGGCGACTCTATGTCTCCGTCGATGTTGGCCACAAAGGATTGCATGATGTGGTCGAGCTGCATCTCATAGGGCCTCATGTTTTCGATGGCCTGCTGCGCGCGGTGGAGTTTTGAGGAGGCCACCATTTTCATGGCGCTGGTGATTTTGCGCGTGGAGTTGACGGAGGCTATTCTTGTTTTGACTTCCTTCAGAGAGGGCATGGCGGTTGTTTATTGTGTGGGTTTTGGTGTCCTCCGGCGCGGCTTTTGGGGCTGCGCCGGAGGTCTCGGTGTGTATTTTCTCGTTTGTTTGAGTTTTTTTATGCCTTGAACTGTCCTGCTACGTCGGCTGCCACTTTTCGGAGTGTTTCGACTGTGCTGTCGTCGAGCTTGCCGTCGGCTATGGTTTTGAGCACTTGTGAATGGCTCGAGCGCATGATTTGCAGGAAGTTGGTTTCAAATTCGCGCACTTTTTCGAGTGGCACTTCTCGCATGAGGCCGTTGATGCCGCAGTATAGTATGGCTACTTGTTCGGCCACGGGGAAGGGTTTGTATTGTGGCTGTATGAGCAGCTGGCTGTTCTTTCGTCCGCGGTCGATGGTCATGGCTGTGACGGCGTCCATGTCGCTGGCGAATTTGGCGAAGGCTTCGAGTTCGCGATATTGTGCCTGGTCGATTTTGAGCGAGCCGGCCACTTTTTTCATGCTCTTGATTTGTGCGGCTCCTCCCACGCGCGACACGCTGATGCCTACGTCGATGGCGGGGCGCACGCCGCTGTTGAAGAGGTTGGTGTCGAGATAGATTTGCCCGTCGGTGATGGAGATGACGTTTGTGGGGATGTAGGCCGACACGTCGCCTGCCTGTGTTTCGATGATGGGCAGTGCGGTGAGTGAGCCTCCGCCTTTCACTTTTCCCTTGAGGCATTCGGGCAGGTCGTTCATCTTTTCGGCCACTTCGGTTTGGTTGTTGATGCGCGCGGCGCGCTCCAAGAGGCGCGAGTGGAGGTAGAAGACGTCGCCGGGATAGGCTTCGCGTCCTGAGGGCCGTCGCAGGATGAGCGATACTTCGCGGTAGGCCACGGCTTGCTTTGAGAGGTCGTCGTATACGACGAGGGCGTTCATTCCCTGGTCGCGGAAGAATTCGCCGATGGCGGCTCCTGCAAAGGGGGCGTAGTATTGCATGGCTGCGGGCGTGGCTGCGGTGGCGGCGATGACGATGGTATAGGGCATGGCTCCGCGCTCTTTGAGGGTATTGACGATGTTGGCCACGGTGCTGGCCTTTTGGCCTATGGCTACGTAGATGCAATATACGGGGTCGCCTTGCTCGAAGTTTTCTTTTTGGTTGATGATTGTATCGATGGCGATGGCTGTCTTTCCGGTTTGGCGGTCGCCGATGATGAGCTCGCGCTGTCCGCGTCCGATGGGTATCATGGAGTCGACGGCCTTGAGGCCAGTCTGCAGTGCGTGGTCAACGGGCTGTCGGTAGATTACGCCAGGGGCTTTGCGGTCGAGCGGCATGAGGTATTTTTCGCCTCCGATGCTGGCTCCGCCGTCGAGTGGTTTTCCGAGTGGGTCGATGACGCGGCCGAGCATTTCTTGGCTCACTTCGATGGAGGCTACTTTTCCGCTTCGCTTGACGCTCTGGCCTTCTTTGATGCCTTCGGACGAGCCGAAGAGCACTACGCCGACGTTGTCTTGCTCGAGGTTCATGGCTACGCCCATGGTGCCGTTCTCGAACTCGACGAGTTCGTTTTCGGTGACGTTTGTGAGTCCGTAGACGCGTGCCACGCCGTCGCCGATGGTGAGCACTACGCCCACTTCTTCGAACTGCAGGTTTTGCTCAATGCCTTTGAGTTGCTGCAGGAGCACGGCGCTCACTTCGCTTGGCTTGATGTTATTTGGCATAGTTTGCTTGTTCTTTTGTTTGAGAGGAGTGTTGTTTGTCTTGATGTTTATTTTCCGAGTTTCCGGCGCAGCTGGTTGAACTGCGTGCGCACGCTGGCGTCGAGTCGGTAGGTGTCGTATTGCAACACGAAGCCGCCCTTGAGCTGGCTGTCTACTTCTACTTGGAATTCTACTTGGCTGCCCGTGAGTTTTTCGACGAGGGCTTTGAAGCGTTGTTCGGCCTCGGGGCTGATGGGTGCGGACAGTGTGAGCTGGCTGGCAATGAATTTGTGCTTCTTGCGATATCGTTCTATGTAGGATTGCGCGAAGAAGGGCATCATGTCGGTTCGCCCGTTTTTCTCGAGCAGCTTGATGAATTGCTGTGTGGTTTTCGAGGTTTTGCCTTCTCTCTGGCATGCTGCCGTGAGCAGGTTGTTGCGCTCTTTGGCAGGCAATGCGGGGTTTTGCAGCAGATGGTGCATCTGCGGCAGTTTCTGGAAGGCTTCGGCGGCCTGGCTCATTTCTTGGTAGACGAGCTTTTCTTCATCGTTTTCGGCAGCAAAAGCGAGCAGCGCTGTGGCATATCGGGCTGCGGTGGTTCCAATGTCCATAGGCTATGTGTGTTGTGTGGGCTTTTGCGTGGGTTCTACGATTGGGATGTGCTCATTTCGTCGAGTATGCGCTCGATGTATTGCTCCTGTTGTGCGTTGCCTTTGAGCTGTTGTCGCACTACGCGCTCGGCAATGTCGATGGAGAGGTCGGCTACTTGGGCTCTGATTTGGCGCAGGGCGTTTTCTTTTTCCACTTCGATTTGCTTTTTGGCCTCTTCGAGCTGTTTGGCTCCTTCGGCTTGGGCTTCGTCGTGTGCCTTGCGTATGATGTCTTCGCGTGTGGCCATGGCCTCTTTGATGATGGTGGCTTGCTGGTCGCGTGCTTCTTTGAGCAGTTTTTCGCTTTCGGCTTTTATGTTGGCCAGTTTTTCGTTGGCTTCGCGTGCGCTCTTGAGCGATTCGTCAATGTATTGCTTGCGTTCTTCAACGGCTTTGACGATGGCGGGAAATCCAAACTTGGCCAATAGTCCGAAGACGACGAGGAAGCTGAGGAGCATCCAAAAGAGCAGTCCGAAGTCGGGTGTCAATATGGATGGCAGGTTTCCCATGTGTTGTCGTTTTTTCGGTTTCGATTAGGCTTGCCCTCCTCGCTGCGAGGTGGCTGCGAGGTGGGGCAGGGGCCTTGTTTCTTTGTGTTTTATTGGTTGATGGCCAAGAAGCATACTACTACGGCGAAGAGGGCTACGCCTTCGATGAGTCCGGCGGCGATGATCATGTTGGTCATGATGGAGCCTTTCACTTCGGGTTGGCGGGCAATGGCTTCCATGGCCGAACCGCCGATTTTACCAATGCCGAGACCGGCACCGATAGTTGCGAGACCTGCGCCGAAGCCGGCGCCCATTTTTGCGAGTCCTGCTGCTGCAGCAGCTTGTAAAAGTGTAAGCATAGTTGTAAGTGTTTGTTTTGTTTTTATTGTTTATGATGTTATTTCGTTGTGTTGGTGGTCGGTTTTTTTTATTCGGCCTCTTCGTGCTCGGGATGGGCCAACCCAATGAAGATGCTGCTGAGCATGGTGAAGATGTAGGCCTGGAGGAAGGCTACGAGCAGCTCCATGCAGTTCATGAAGATGAGCATGATGAAGCTCACCACGGTCATGCTGGTGCCCATTTGCTTGCTGATGCCGAAGGTGATGAAGATGAGGCACGTGAGCGAGAGGATGATGGTGTGGCCGCCAAACATGTTGGCAAAGAGTCGCACCATAAGGGCAAAGGGCTTGGTGAAGATGCCGATGATCTCGACCACGGGCATGAGGGGGATGGGGAATTTGATGAGCATGGGCACGTCGGGCCAGAGTATTTCCTTCCAGTAGTGTTTCGACCCGAAGAGGTTTACGAGCAGGAAGGTGCCCAGGGCCAGCAGCAGGGTGATGTTGATGTTGCCCGTGATGTTGGAGCCGCCGGGGAAGATGGGCAGCAGGCCCACGAGGTTGGTGATAAAGATGAAGAAGAACACCGTGAGCAGATAGGGGGCGTAGGGCTTGTAGTGCTTTTCGCCGATGCAGGCTTTGATGACGTCGTCGTGGATGGTCATGACGAGCATTTCTATGGCGCCCACGAAGCCGCGCGGGGCTTCCTTGGTGGTTTGGTGTTTCTTGTACCAGCGGGCGCAGGGTATGAAGATGAGGAGCATCAGGGCGATGTTAATCCAGATTTGCACCACGTTGCGCGTGATGGAGAGGTCCCAGGGGCGATTGTCGTAGCCTTGCTCATAGATTTTGTCTTTGCGCTCGTGGTCCACGTAGAAGCCTTTATAGGTGTGGTCGGGGCTTTCGTGGAACCGCTTCGACGAGAAGATTTCCCAACCGCCCTGGTGGTGTTTCACGATGACGGGCAGGTAGAGGCTCACGTGGTGGCCGTTCCATGTGGTGATGTGCCATTCGTAGGCGTCGCTCAGGTGGCCGAATACCACTTCTTGTACGTCGACGGGGGCTGCCTCGCTGCTTTGGGCGTTGGCTGCGGCGCTGAGCGGGGCCATGGCCATGGCGAGGCTGGCTATGAGGATGAGGCTGATGTGTTTGAGGTTTTTCATTCGGTGGTTTGGTTTTTTTGCTCTGCGCGCACGTTGATGATGGTGGTGAGCGTCAGGGCTGCAAAAAAGAGTAGCAGCATGTTGATGGCCATGGCCATGCTCTCGGGGCCGTCAAGCAGCACGTAGGCGGCTATGGTGCCTATGGTGAGCAGCAGGCGTATGGCTTTGAAGAGCATGTAGGTGCCTATGAGGGTGGGGCTGTTTTGCCGGCGCTGGCTGTGGAGCACGCTGATTTCGCAGGCTGTGAGCAGTGCGAAGATGGCGGCTGGCAGCAGGCTGATGGCTGCGAGCAGACCCACGGGGGCTTTGGGGCAAAAATGCTGCTCGGCTCCCCACAGAAGCAGGCCAAGGCCGATGAGCACCATGGCGCTGAGCCAGGGGCTGCGGGGCATGTCGAGCCACGATGTGGAGGTGAGGTTGCTCTCTTGGGGCATGTGTGCTTGTGTTTTATGGGGGCGGGAGCCTTAGGCTTCCACGCAAACGGTTACGTTGTTTTGGCTCACTTCGATAAAGCCGCCCTCTATGGCCAGCGTGAAGGGCTCGCCCTGAAGGGTGTCTACTTTCACCTCGCCTTTGCTGAGTATAGAGACGATGGGGGCGTGGTCGGTGAGCACTTCGAAGAGGCCGCGTTCGCCGGGCACGATGATGCCATTGGCCTGTCCGCTATAGAGCGTCTTTTCGGGCGATAGTATTTTTACTTCGAGCATGGTTCGTAGGCTTGGGCGGGCTGCCGCGACGGGGCTGTGGCTCGCGTGTGCGCGCCCGCATGTGTGGTATTATTTGTGTGTGGGCTTAGCCTTTGGCGCTTTCCAGCAGTTTTTTGCCCTTGGCAATGGCGTCGTCGATGGTGCCCACGTTCATGAAGGCTTGTTCGGGAAGGTCGTCTACCTCGCCGTCGAGAATCATGTTGAAACCGCGTATCACCTCTTCGATGGGCACCATTACGCCGGGCGTGCCGGTGAACTTCTCGGCCACGGTGAAGGGCTGGCTCAGGAAGCGCTGCACGCGGCGTGCACGATTCACGGTGAGTTTGTCTTCGTCGGAGAGTTCGTCCATGCCCAGAATGGCGATGATGTCTTGCAGTTCCTTGTATTTCTGCAGAATCTGTATGACGCGCTGTGCGCACTGATAGTGGGCCTCGCCGATGACGTTGGGGTCCATGATGCGGCTGGTTGAGTCGAGGGGGTCTACGGCGGGATAGATGCCCAGTTCCGTAATCTTACGGCTCAACACGGTGGTGGCGTCGAGGTGGGTGAAGGTGGTGGCGGGAGCGGGGTCGGTAAGGTCGTCGGCCGGCACGTATACGGCCTGAATCGATGTGATGGAGCCGTTCTTGGTCGATGTGATGCGCTCCTGCATGGCTCCCATGTCGCTGGCCAGGGTGGGCTGGTATCCCACGGCCGAGGGCATGCGGCCGAGCAGGGCCGACACTTCACTTCCGGCCTGTGTGAAGCGGAAAATGTTGTCTATGAAAAAGAGAATGTCGCTCTGCTTGCCTTCGCCTGCTCCGGCGTCGCGGAAGGATTCGGCAATGGTCAGTCCCGACAGGGCCACGCTTGAGCGTGCACCGGGCGGCTCGTTCATCTGGCCATAGACCAGGGTGGCCTGGCTCTTGGCCATTTCTTCGTAGTCCACTTTCGAGAGGTCCCATTCGCCGCGCTCCATGGCTTCGGTGAATTCCTTGCCATACTTGATGACGCCGCTCTCAATCATTTCGCGCAGCAAGTCGTTGCCCTCGCGGGTGCGTTCGCCCACTCCGGCAAACACGGAGAAACCGTCGTGGCCCTTGGCAATGTTGTTGATTAGCTCCATGATGAGCACCGTCTTGCCCACACCAGCTCCGCCGAAAAGGCCGATTTTTCCGCCCTTCATGTAGGGCTCCAGAAGGTCGATTACCTTGATGCCCGTGTAGAGCACTTCCTTGCTCGTCTTGAGCTCTTCGAACTCGGGCGCCTCGCGGTGTATTTCGTAGGCTCCCTGGCTCTTGTCGAAGCTCTTCAAACCGTCAATGCTCTCGCCAATGACGTTGAGCATGCGGCCCTTAATCTGGTCGCCCACGGGCATGGTGATTTGCGTGCCCAATGCTTTCACTTCTAGGCCGCGCATGAGGCCGTCGGTGTTGTCCATAGCCACGCAGCGCACGGTGTCTTCGCCTATGTGTTGCTGCACTTCAATGATGATGGTGCGTCCGTCGGGGTGGGTCACCTCGAGGGCGTCGTGTATGCGGGGCAATACTTCGCTGGCTTGCTGGCCGGCTGTTTCGAACGTTACGTCGACAACGGGGCCAATGATTTGCGAAATGTGTCCCGTCTGCAGTTTCTTATCTGTCATACGTTTTTTTTGTTTTTTTTTTGATTTATGGCGCGAAGATAATACTTTTTAACTGAACGAAGGGCGTTACGGTGGTTTAGTTTTATTTTTTTTTTCGATTTCTTTGGAGTCGTTTTCGAAAAATCCTCTAAATTTGTGCCCAATATATGGCTTCGGTATTTACGTTTTCTTATGTTAATCAGTAATTTAGTGTGCGATATGAAAAGTTTGAAATGTATTGTATTGTTGATTCTTCCCTTGGTGCTTGGCTTTGCGTCGTGCTCGGATAGCGACATCGAGGACAATACGCCTCTTGTGGAGAGGATGAAGGGTTTTTGGTGGACCATGACGGACCGTGAGGGCACTTATGGTGAGGCCGGTGTGGCTTATTCGCGCGTGGCCCACTGCATTTGTTTCGAAGACGATGGCACTGGCTATTGCGTCTCTCTCTATTTCGACAACAATAGTTCCGACCCCGTTATGGTGGAGGGAGGCAAAGGCGTGGCAGGCTTTAAATATGCCTCTGCCGGTGCCAACACGGCGCGCCTGAGCTTTGAGAATGCTGCGTCTGACTATGCCGAGATTTTTGGGCAGTGGAAGGTGAGCTATGCCAACGGCCATGTGGTATTGACCGACGGCTCTGAGACCTACGACATGGAACACCCATCGGCCGCTATGGTGGCTAAGATTGAGGAATGGAGCTCGTGGGCTAACGGCGGTGCGGGTTTCGACGATTATAACGTGAACGACAAGGACTTCACACAATCGACGTGGCGCAAGCAAGAGGCTATTTATCTCTACGACGGCGTGGGCACCGACACGGTCGATGCTTATGGTCGCTCGGGCTATTCGCTGGTGCCGCTACCTTGGTATCGTGGCACGAAGCAAACAAACATTCCCAATGGTTTCTGTGACGATATTATGCCGCAAAACGGCTGGGAGTGGGTGTTCAACAATTGTGGTAACCGTGCAGTGAAGAGTTCGAATTTCTTTGGTGTTTACAACAAATATACGGGCATTCTTCGCATTTTCTACTACATGCCCGAGGGCTTCCGCTCGGGCAACGACCACGTGTGGCAGGTTTCGATGACCGACAATCTGGCTCAGCGCTCCATGTGGGCTTATGGCAATCCCACGGGCAGGATTATTACGCAGAAAGCGAATATGAATCAGCCCAGCGACGGCACCTTTGTGAATTATGTCGCACCATGGGTGGACTACATGAGCAAGGATGGTCTCATCGTGCCCAATGCGGGTTGGTGGGTCTTCGATGTGGATCTTTCGTCGTATCACCCCATCACCTATCTGGCGCAGGACATTATCAAACTGCAAATGCGCTCGTGGGATGTGTCGCACGTGTCGCTCTACAGCACGCTTACAGCCAAGCTCGATGGCACCATCAAGGGCACGATGAAGCTCGATGAAACTGCACAGAAGTCGAGCAGTACGGCGCAGGGTGTGCTCATGGGGCTCACGGCAGCCGCTAATGCGGGTAGCGCCATAGCCAATTTTCTTACGGGTAATTGGGGCATGGGTTTCTCTTCTGTGGCCCAGCTGCTGGGAACGGGCACACAGATGGCAGGTTTCTTTGGCGAAAACGTGGGACAGACTAAATATGGCATCGACGGCACTATCAGCCTGGGTTGCCAAGGCACAATCGACACCGATGGCTTCATCAGCAAATCGACGCCCGTCGTGGGAGTGGCTTCGCCCACGCTCTCGGTGAAGGACTTCGACTTGAAGAACACGCATATTGGGCAAGGAGTCTGGAACCTCAAGCATGCTCCCGTGGTTTATTACGACAAGGTGTACGAATCGCTCAACTACGATCAGAGCATGGCCCATCGCACGAATGCCGACTTCCCCTATTGTGGCTCCTTCGTGGTGAATTTCTTCGACCCCAACAGCATTGAGCTCGACCTCAACCCCAACGTTTTCAAGGAAGAGGACATTGAATGGATGGAAGTAGAGGCTATGTGCTTCGGCCGCGCTCAGGATCAGTTTGGCATACACAGCAATCAGCAGAAGTCGCAGGCCGAAAAGTATGCCGAGGCGTATGGCGTGCCATATCCCAACATAGGATATTCGAATGAAAGGTTCAAAATCGACGCCAATAATCCGCTCACCGACTTCCTGCACTACGAGACCGACAAGCTCGGCTTCGACCAGTGGAATTACTTGTTCTATCAAACCCCCGAGGGAGACCTTTGGGCCAACCGCATCGACCGTGTTGCCGGACGTGGCAAGAACGGAGTGGTGCTCGAGCCGCTGCGCCTGGTGCAGTACTTTTCGACGTGGCATAGCGCTCCGTTGCCGGCCCACGCAATTAACGTCAAGGTGCGCATCAAGCTCAAAGGTTTCGACAACGCGCTTGTGCTGAGCCGCAACTACCTTCCCGAATATCGCCGCTACGACCCCGACGCCTTCCGCGAGAACATGGAGAAGGCACGCCCCTATGCCAGCAAAATCAAAAAGAGCGAGCTCTACGACCTTCAGATGAAGCGCATCGATGGCATTTGCGAAGTGTTCCATATTCCCTATAAGGTCGACACGTCGAAGCCCTATACCATCACCGACGCCACGCGGCGTTTCTCAAGCGAGGGTGCTCCCGAAAATCTCTTCGACAACAATACTTCGACGCACTGGACCTGCCAGATTGGCAACGATTGGAAGTGGTTTATTGACTTCTATTCGCGCAAACCCATCAACCCCTCGCGCTACTTCATGACGACCAACGACGAGGAGGCCTGGGGCAGTGCCATCAATTCGATGCCTAAGTCGTGGAAACTCTATGGCAAGCTCAAGAAGAGCGACGAGTGGACGCTGCTCGACAGCCAGAGCGACGGCTCGCTGCCTCACGCGAGGAAGGCCACCAAATGGTTCGACTTCGCCCAAAAGGGCAACCTTCAGTATTTCCGCATCGAATTCAGCGCAGTGAACCAAGGCACATGGATTAGTTTCAGCGAACTCGGCTTCGACGTGAACCCGTGATGCGGCGCAGGGCTTTCAGAGCCTTTTGCTTCAAAGTTTCGTCTTTGGAAAAGATGCTCAGTTCTTTGAGCAATTCTGCCTTTTGCTCAGAAGTAGTCATGGCGTGTCTTTTCTGTTCACTGGCAAAGAAGCACTTGCAGAACTGAGCGCGCGAACTCCTTTCCAACATAAAACGCATTGCAAACAAAAGCCAGGCTCGGGTTTCGTTTCCCGAGCCTGGCTTGTTTCTGCGGGCGCAAAGCGGTCGGTGCATTCGTGCTTGGCTTGGCCTCAGCCTTATTGTGTCACTTTGATTTCTTTGTATTGCTGCCTACTTTACGAGCACCT
>CADBQP010000055.1 GCA_902796835.1 uncultured Bacteroidales bacterium | reverse complement strand
GTCACCGACCGAAGCCGCCACGTCAGCCCTGAGGGACGAAGTTCCGAGGAGGCTGGGGGCGAAAAAGCGAAGGGAGGTAATTAAACTTATTCTAAACGAAACAACAAAAACTTAGAAAACCTCAGTAAAACATAAGAAGCGATAAGGAAGCCAGTAAGGAGGATGCTGCCGCGTGGCAGCCCCTCTGAGCTTTCCATGTAGCTGCCGCTACGAATGTAGCAGCGGGCTGGGGTTATTAAACGGAAATCCCCGTCTGTGAACGTATGTGCGTTTGCAGACGGGGATTTTTGTATGTGCGTGTGGTGTCTTTATTTTTTCACGAGGGAAGCTATCCATAGGATGCAGACTGCACCAACGACGGAGGTGCCAATGTCGGCCACGATGCCGCCATCCCAAGAGATGTTGAGCTGTGTGAAGAGCCAGCGTCCGGCAATGCCGCCGATGAGGCCCAGAAAGAGGTTGGTTATCCAACCAAAGCTACCGCCACGTGTGAGTTTTCCTGCGATGAAACCGGCCAAAAGGCCAACGATTATGCTATAGATCATGGTGGTTTGTTTTTTTGAGAAAGCCTGCGTAGCCTTTTGGGTGGCTGCGCAGGCTTTTTTGGTTTTTTGAAAGTGTGAAGGTTTACTTAACAATCACCTTTTTGCCGCCAATGATGTAGATGCCTTTCACGGCTTTCTCTACGCGACGGCCCTGGAGGTCGAAGATGGCGTTGGTCTGGGCCTTGGTGGCTACGCTCTGGATGGCGCTGGCTGTCTGGCTGTCAACTTTCACGTTCTTGATTTCCCAGGTTCCGGCTCCTGCGGGGTTGCCCACGTATTTGAAGCCAATCTGGATCTGCTTGCCGTCGTAGGCACTGAGGTCTACGTTCTGGGTTTCGAAGGCCGACCAGTTACCAGTAGTGATTTCGGGGTAGCTGATGGTGATTTGTGTCCATTCGCTTACGGCCTTAGCGCGGGTAGAGGCGCTGAATTCGCGCACCCAGAGGGTGGCTTCTTCGTTCACGTTGGTGAAGAATTTGTTGATGCACTGGTCGAAGCTGAGGGTGGTTTTCTGGATGTTGGTGAGGTCGATGGTGGGAGTAACGAGGTAGCTTTCCACTTCATAGTTTTTACCTCCTACATAGCTCGAGGCCTTGGCGCCATATTGCGCGCCGAAGTTCCAAACGAAGGAGAGCCCTTCGGGCAGTTCGCCTTGCTCAATGAGGAGGTCGCCCTGAGTGGTCATGTCGTTGGTGTAGATGGCTTCGTCAACGGTGGTGGTGTCTTCAACTTCTTCGCTGCCGGCTTCTACGTAGAGCACGGGCAGTTCGGCTCCGTTTTGAGCCTCAGCATATGCGCCGAATGTAGAGTATGTGGTATATTGTAAGAATTTGTTTTTGGCTACATTGGTGATGAAAGCGCCGTCGGCTCCGATTTCTACGGTCCAGACGTTGTTGGAATCTACTGCCTCGGCCAGGTTGAAACTGTTGTAGTTATTAGCCATGTATAGGAGTTTGCCATCGGCTTGCTGAATGGTGAAGCCATTGTTGACAGCGGTGAACGTGAATGCGGCTGTGGAATCGGTAGTAGATATCTTGTCGCCATCGGTTTCAACGTCGATGGTAGGCAGGTAGCCATAGTTTTTGCTGCCGCTGATGGCGGTGGCAGCCTTCTTGGCTGTGGCAGCTACGAGCAAGTATTTCTTTCCGCTCTCCACGGCGGTAGCCTTCTGGAACAGGTATTTTGTGACGGTTTCGGTGCCTTCTTCGGGATCGGTGCTGCTTTTCTCGATGGTGTAGGTCACGCTCTTTATGGCGCTGGCGTTGTTGTCAGCATCGTATGCGATGGCCTTCACGGTAGCCGATTCGGTGAGTTTGAAAGGCTCTGTGTAGGCTGTAGAGGCATTGGTGGGGTCGGTGCCGTCGATGGTGTAGTAGGCGGTGGTGCCCTCAGCAGCGGTGATGGTAACCTTCACGCTATCTTTGTGGGTGGTGGTGTTGAACGGGGAGATGGTTGGCGCGGGCACGTTCACACCAGGGGTTACGGTGCCGTTATCCTTGTCGCCCAATTCCACTACGATTTTCTTGAAGCGGTTTTGAGTTGTTGCGGTGAAGGTCACCGAGGTGGCATTGCCGCTCCATACGAATTCTTTAAGTTCGCCCACGGTGGTGGTGAGGCCAAAGTAGGGGTTGGTGTTGGTGCTGGCTGTGGTGAAGGTGATGCTCTTCACGGCTTTGCTCTCGTCACTGGGGGTAATAGTGACGGCATTGCCGTTGTACATGCGGGCATGCGGACCTGTCCACATGCGGGGATTGGTGTTGGAAGTGCCCTTCTGGAAGTCGATGGTTACACCGTCCTCAACGATGGGTGCGGTAATGTTTCCGGCGTCGGCAGTGGCGCCCGATCCGCTTCCCAGAGGAAGGTCCCAAGTGTTGGCTTCGAAGTCGAAGGTTACGGTTTGTGCACTGGCTGTGAGTCCGAAAGCAAGGACAAACAGCGTGATGAGAGAGTAGAATTTTTTCATAAAACGAAAAAGATTTTTGAAGATTGATGTATGAAAAGTTTAGTTAAAGTCTGTGTGGAGTAGGTGAAGCTCATTTTTTTGAGACTTTGCCTTTTTTCTTATGCTCGCAAAGTTACTGCAAAGCATTGGAAACTTAAAATTCTTGGCAGTTTTTCTTTGCGCTTGTGCGAAAGATTTGTGCGCCGATTTGCTCTTAACCCTGTTGCAGTTTGGTTTCGTAGGCCAGTGCATACATGCGCATTTGCTTGAGCATGGCGAGCAGTCCGTTTGAGCGTGTGGGCGACAGGTGTTCGCGTAGCCCTATGCGGTCAATGAAGTAGAGGTCGGCCTCGAGTATTTCGCGTGGTGTGTGGCCATTGAGCACGCTGATGAGCAGGGCCACGATGCCTTTGACGATGAGGGCGTCGCTCTCGGCACGATAGTAGAGAAGTCCGTCGTTCTCGTTGCAGAGCAGCCACAGCCGGCTCTGGCATCCGTCGATGAGGTTTTGTTCGGTTTTCTCGTCGGCTGCAAGGGGCGTTTGTTCCTGGCCCAGGTCGATGAGCATGGAATAGCGGTCCATCCAGTCGTCGACCATCGAGAATTCCTCGATGATTTCGTCTTGTTTTTCGTTTATCGTCATGATGCTATTTGGAAGATGTTTGTGGTGCGGGATTTTCTTCTTTCTCCATTTCGTAGAGAAATTGCACGAGGGTTTGTCCCACAGCCTTGAGTGTTTCGGTCGATATGTTTTCAGGCACGTCGTGTGTGGTGTGCCAGGTGGGCCCGAACGAGGGGTTGGTGGGAAAGGTGTTGATGATGTCGATGGTGGGTATGCCTGCGGCGTTCATGTAGATGTGGTCGTCTTCGATGGCTCCGCCCATTTCTTGCACGAAGTATTCGCCATATCCTGCGGTGTGGGCGGCGCTCCACACGCGAGCCACCACGCTCTGGGCATAGCGCATGGAGGAGTATTCGTGGTAGAAGCGTGCGTTTTTGGAGCCCACCATGTCGAGCAGTATGCCGAAACGGGCGGTGTAGCCTGGCTTGTGGGGATGGGAGGCCCAGTGTTGTGAGCCCAGACACCAGTCTTGCACGTGGTTGTCGCTGCCGGCGGCATCCTCGGGGGCGCCGTAGTCTTCGAGGTCGAAACAGATGAAGTCGATGCCGCACGAGGGCTTGAGTTCCTTGAGCAGCGAGGCTATCTGCAACATGACGGCCACTCCGCTGGCTCCGTCGTTGGCAGCCATGACGGGCTGGCCGTGTTTTGAGGCATCGGGGTCGGCGTCGGCCCAAGGGCGGCTGTCCCAATGGGCGGCCAGGACGATGCGGTTGGTTTGTTCGGGCAGGTAGGAGGCTATGATGTTGCGACACTCAAACTGCTTGTTGTCCCAGGCAGTGAGCATGGCTTTTTGCTCGGTCACTTCGAGGCCGCGTTGGCGAAACTGGGCAACGATGTAGTCGCCGCAGCGCCGATGAGCATTGCTGCCGGGGGTGCGGGGGCCGAATTGGCACTGAGCTTCAATGAGCCGCAGGGTGCTGTCGGCGTCGAATTGCACGGTGGCCACGTCGTCGGCCTCTTCGCTACCCGCCGTGTTGCCGCCCTGCGGTGTGCTCTTGCAGGCTATGAGAGTTGCGGCAAATATTGCGATGAATGCGAGCTTTTTTGTCATGGATGGGTGTGAAGTGTTCTTCATCTTTTCTTAGATTTCGGTGGTGGCATTGTCCTGCGTTTGCTGCATCACCCGCAGGAAGTTTTTGCCCCAAATTTTTTCGAGGTCTTCGTGGGTGAGTCCGCGGTCTATGAGCTTCATCGTGAAGTTGAGCACCTCGTTGGCCGCGCGGCAGCCCGGTATGCCGCCGTCGCCATCGAAGTCGGAGCCAAAGCCCACGTGGTCTATTCCGGCCACGTCGATCATGTGGAGCAGGTGGGCCACGGCGTCGTCGATAGTGGCATCGCCGGTTTCGCTGAGAAATCCGCTGTAGAGCGTCACCTGTGCCACTCCGCCGCTCTCGGCCAGTGCGCGCAGCTGGTCGTCGGTGAGGTTGCGCGGGTGGTTGCACAGCGCGCGGCTCGACGAGTGGGAGCACACGCAGGGCACCTCGCTCAGTTCGATGGCGTCGAAAAAGCTCGACTCGGCTGCGTGGGAGAGGTCGACCATCATGCCCAGTCGGTTCATTTCGCGCACTACGTCGCGCCCAAAGGGCGAAAGGCCGCCATGCTCGGCGTTCGACTTGCGGGCCGAGTCGCATATGTCGTTGTCGCCGTTGTGGCAGAGGGTCATGTAGACCACGCCCATTTGGCTGAAGCGCTCCACGTTTTCGATGTCGCGACCAATGGCATATCCGTTTTCTATGCCCACCATGATGCTTTTGAGCCCGTCGCGCTTGTTTCGCAGCAGGTCGGCTGGTGTGCGGGCCAGGGCGGCACCTTCGGTGTGGCGCACCATTTGGTGTATTTCGTCGATGATGCGGCGTGCTTTTTCGGTGGCGGCGGCCAGGCCTTCGTCGCTGCGGTCGAGCTGCTCCAGATAGGCTGCCATGATGACGGCGTCGAGGTGGCCCTCGCACATTTTGTGGTAGTCGACAAGCACCTTGGAGTCGCGCTGGTCGAACTGCACTCCGCGGTCGAAGAACATGGGTGTGTCGCAGTGGGAGTCGAGTGTGACGATGGATGTCTGGTCGTGGAAGCGGCGTGCGCGGCGCAGGAGGTCGGCCTGCCCTACGATGTAGCCGAAGAGTGGCAGCATGTCGCGGTTATCCTTGAGAATGTAGCATTCGGGGTGCCATTGCACTCCGATGATGGGCCTGTGTTCGGTGCTTTCGACGGCTTCGACTATGCCGTCGGCCGAGCGGGCGGTTACGCGCAGGCGCGGCCCGGGTTCGCCCACGGCCTGGTGGTGGAAGGAGTTGACGGCGAAGCGTTCGCCCAGCAGCTTTTCTACGATGGAGCCGGCCTCGGTGTCTACAAAGTGGGTGAGTTCCCATCGTGGAGCCTGCTGCGAGTGTTTAAGGATGTCGGCATCGGGAAAGCTGGTGTAGATGTCTTGCACCACGTTCCCGCCCAGCACGCTGGTGAGTAGTTGTTCGCCGCGGCAAATGCCGAGAATGGGCAGCTGGCGGTCGTAGGCCAGCTGCACGAGCAGCAGTTCGGCGCGGTCGCGCTCGGGATTGAGGTTGCCCAGTTGGCGAATGGGGTCTTCGCCCGTCCAGAGGGGGTTGAGGTCGGCGCCGCCCGAAATGATGAGCCCGTCGATGCGCTCAATGAGCGGCAGCAGCACGCTGGCATTGGCCATGGGGGGAATGATGAGGGGCACGCCGCCAGCCTCGCACACGCTCTGGTAGTAGCCCTCGCTCAGCTCGGAGCCTTTTTCGCCAAAGTTGCTGCAAATGCCTATGACGGGGCGTTCTTCCACGTTGAGCGGTGAGCAGGCCACGGCGTCGTAGTCGGCATGCATATTGTAGTTTGCCATATATATTATTGTCTTGTCTTTTTGCAGGTGAGAGAGAGTGTGTGTGGGTCAGCGGTTGAGTTTCCAGGTGGCTCCGTCTTTGGTGTCTTTCACCTCAAATCCCAGTTCGGTCAGCTCGTTGCGTATGCGGTCGCTGGTTTCCCAGTCTTTTGAGGCCTTGGCCTTGGCCCTGATTTCGAGCAGCAGGTCGATGGCCTTGCCAAAGCTCTCTTCTCGGCCGGCATTGCCGCCCTCGGCCTCGTTGCGCAGTCCGAGCAGATCGAATGTGAAGGTGTGGAACACCTCTTTGAGCCGTTCGAGCCCTTCGGGGCTGATGGTTTGCTTGCCGTCTATGAGTTGGTTAATGGTGTGGCATGCGTCGAACAGGTGGCTGATGACGATGGGCGAATTGAAGTCGTCGTCGAGCGCGTCGTAGCACTTTTGTGCCAGTTCGTCGGCCATTTCCTTGCCAATGGCTCCGCTCTGTTGTGGCTGAATGCGTTCAAGGGCTGCCAGTGCTTCCATGAGGCGGTCGAGTCCGCGCTTGGAGGCCTGCAGCGCCGCGTTCGAGAAATCGACGGTGGAACGATAGTGGGCCTGCAGGATGAAGAAGCGTATGGTCATGGGCGAATAGGCCTGCTCCAGCTTTTCGTGGTCGCCGCTGAAGAATTGGGCCAGGGTGATGAAGTTGCCCAGGCTCTTGCCCATTTTCTGGCCGTTGATGGTAATCATGTTGTTGTGCATCCAATACTTCACGCTGTCGTCGCCCTGGCTGGCCACGGCCTGTGCAATTTCGCACTCGTGGTGGGGAAAGATGAGGTCCATGCCGCCGCCGTGAATGTCGAAATGGCGGCCCAGGTACTTGCGGCTCATGGCCGTACACTCGCAATGCCATCCGGGAAACCCTTCGCTCCATGGCGAGGGCCAGCGCATGATGTGTTCGGGCTGTGCCTTCTTCCAGAGAGCAAAGTCCACCTGATTGTGCTTTTCGCCCACTCCGTCGAGCTCGCGGCTGGCATTGATTACGTCGTCGAGGTTGCGGCCCGACAGGCGGCCGTAGTGATGGCTCTTGTGGAACTTCTCCACGTCGAAGTATATGGAGCCGTTCGACTCGTAGGCAAAGCCGTTTTTCAGAATCTCCTCTACGAGAGCCTCCTGCTCCAGAATGTGTCCGCTGGCATGGGGCTCAATGCTGGGCGGGAGCACGTTGAGCTGCTGCATGGCCTCGTGGAAGCGGTTGGTGAAGTATTGTGCCACCTCCATGGGCTCCAACTGCTCGAGGCGAGCCTTCTTGGCAATTTTGTCCTCGCCCTCATCGGCATCGTGTTCCAAATGGCCCACGTCGGTGATGTTGCGCACATAGCGCACCTTATAGCCCTTGTGCATCAGATAGCGAAACACGAGGTCGAACGTGATGGCCGGACGGGCATGGCCCAAGTGGGCATCGCCATAGACCGTGGGGCCGCAAACATACATGCCCACATGTCCGGGAGTGAGCGGAACAAACTCTTCTTTCTTGCGCGAAAGCGTATTGTAAATTTTCAGCATAAATCTTTTTTAGGGCAAAATAATCTAATTCGACGCAAAATTACTAAAAAACCCCGAAGCCGCCGACCCGAAGCCTCTTTTTTATGGAAAAAGCCTGCCGCCGCGAAACCATGGCCCAAAATCGAAGCCCCACAAAAGCGGCGATAAAAAAAACAGTTGAGCCAACAGTTTTAACGCCCGAGCCAACTCTTTAAAAAACAAAGTGTCGGCAATTTCTAAAAAATGCTTACCTTTGTGCGCTTTGCCATTACGTGGCAGGCGGAAACAACGCTAAAACCTTATACATAAGATTATGAAACCAGCACAAGGAAAACTCGGAGTCATGGCCGTAGGCCTGGGCGCCGTAACCACCACCTTTATAGTAGGCACACTCATGTATCGCAAGGGCATCGGCCTGCCCGGCGGCTCAGTGACACAAATGGCCCGCATACGCGTGGGCCGCGGAGAGCAGCGCCGCTATCTCAAAGTGGGCGAAATAGTGCCCATGGCCAATGTGTCCGACATGGTGTTCGGCGCATGGGACATCTTTCCGGACAATGCCTACGAAAGCGCCATGAACGCCGCCGTGTTGCAGCCCAAAGACATAGAGCCCGTGCGCGACGAGCTCGAAAAAATACGCCCCATGGCGGCCGCCTTCGACTCCGACTACGTGAGCCGCCTGGCCGGGAAGGGCGGAAACCTGAAAACGGGCAGCCGCCGCCAGCTCATCGACCAGCTGCGAGACGACATACGCCAGTTCAAAACCCAGAACGGCTGCGACCGCGTTGTAGTGATATGGGCTGCATCGACCGAAAAATACGTGGCCTACGACGAAACCGTGCACGGCAGCCTCCAGGCCCTCGAAACCGCCATCGACGACAATCGCACCGACCTCGTTTCGCCATCCATGTGCTACGCCTATGCCGCCATGAGCGAAGGAGCACCCTTCATCATGGGCGCCCCCAACACCTGTATCGACATACCCGCCATGTGGCAGCTCGCCGAGCAGGCAAAGGTGCCCATTGCCGGAAAAGATTTCAAAACCGGACAGACGCTCATGAAGACCGTGCTCGCCCCCATGCTCCGCACCCGATGCCTGGGGCTGAGCGGATGGTTCTCGACCAACATACTGGGCAACCGCGACGGCGAAGTGCTCGACGCACCCGAAAACTTCCACACCAAAGAAGTCTCGAAGCTCGGAGTCATCGACACCATACTCAGCAGCAAGGAACAGCCCGAACTCTACGGCGACATATACCACAAGGTGCGCATCAACTACTACCCCCCCCGCGGCGATGCCAAAGAGGGATGGGACAACCTCGACATATTCGGTTGGATGGGGCGCGACTATGGCATGCAAATCAAAGTAGACTTCCTTTGTCGCGACTCCATCCTGGCCGCACCGCTCGTGCTCGACCTCGTGCTCTGTGCCGACCTGGCACAGCGGGCCGGACTCTGGGGAACGCAGCGATGGCTCAGCTTCTTCCTGAAAAGCCCCATGCACGACTTTACGCAAGGCGAACAACCCCTGCACGACCTCTTTCAGCAATACACCGTATTCAAAAACAAAATTCGCGAACTCGGCGGATATGAGCCCGACGAGGAATTTGAATAAACACTCCCTCTGCACAGCGTGAACCCCTGCACTATCTACTCAATGCCACAAGCCATGCACCGAAGGCGCCTGTCGAAGCATGCTGCATCAGCCGGCCGACTGCGCCGATGGCTGGCGGCCCTTCTTTGGCTCATGGCCATTGCGTTGCAGGCACAGCAGATGATCACCGGGACCGTGACCGACGAGCAAACGGGCGAACCACTGCCTTTTGCCAACGTATACTACGAAAACGGAGCCGTGAGCCAAACCGACCTCAAGGGAAACTTCAAGAAACCCTGGAAGCGCGGAAAACTCTTTGTGTCGATAGTGGGATATGAGGCCCGCCACTTCAACATCAAAACCTCCACCCACCTCGACGTAAAACTAAGCCCCCTGCCCAACATCATGGGCGAGGCCGTGGTGAAAGGGCGAAAAGAAAAGTACAGCCGCAAAAACAACCCCGCCGTGACCCTCATGGAACGAGTCATAGCAGCCAAACAGAAAAACGACCTGCACCGGCGCGACTACTTCTCGCTCCACAAATACTCCACCATGCTCTTTGCCTTCGACGACATGAAGCCCGAAAACTTCGACGAAGGACTCTTCAAACCACTGGCCGCATTGCGCAACAGCCTCGAGCCATGCAACGAAACCGGCCGGCTCGTGCTGCCGCTCTCGGTGGAGGAAACGGCCACAAACGTGGTGTGGAACAAAGAGAGCGGACAACAAAAGGAAATCGTGCTCGGAAAGCGTTCGAACGGACTGAACGACATTGTATCCACTGGCGAAAACCTCAACCTGCTGCTCAAAGACGTCTTTTCCGACATCAACATCTACGACGACGACCTGCGACTGTTCCGCTACCAGTTTCACAGCCCCCTTTCCTCCAAGCACGCCATCAGTTTCTATCGCTTCTTTCTGGGCGACACCATCGACGTGGAAGGCACGCGGTGCATCAGTGTGGGCTTCACACCCAACAACCAGCAAGACTTCGGCTTCAGCGGAACACTCTATATCACGGCCGATTCCACCTATCGTCTCCACATGGCCGATATGGGGCTGCCCTATAACTCCGACGTCAATTTCGTGCGCGACCTGAGGCTCATTCAGCGCTTCGCCCCCTTGCCATCGGGCGAGCAAGTGCTCACCGAAGACCGCATGCTCGTGCAGCTCAGTGTTTTCGACCTCGTTAAGCCCGTCATGGTGAAGCGAACCACGCAGTTTTCGCACTTCGATTTCCAACCCCTGCAGGCCAAGGTATTTCAGTTCGACGGCAACCTGCGCATCGACCCCAATGCCCAGCTGCGCACCGAAGAATTCTGGAACAGCTTCACCAACGAGTCGCCACACGAAACGCAGGAAAGCATGGCCAATACCGTCGAAACACTGAGGCGCTCAAAAGGTTTCAAACTCATCATGCCGGTGTTGCAAGTATTGGTGGAAAACTTCTTGGAAACGGGCCAGCGTTCAAAGTTTGACATAGGGCCCGTTAATACCATCGTCTCCTTCAACAAAGTGGAAACCATGCGTCTGAGAGCCTCGGGTCAGACCACGGCATTTCTCAACCCCCACCTCTTTGCCAAGGGCTACGTGGCCTACGGATTCAAAGACCATCGATGGAAAGGCGGCCTTGAGCTGACCTATGCCCTCAACCGCAAGGCATACGGGCCCCACGAATTTCCAATGAAAAACCTCACGCTGGCCTATCGAAACGACGTTATCTCACCCTCCGACAAATTCCTGGGACACGACAAGGATAATGTCTTCAAGTCGCTTAAATGGAGCGGCACCGACCTGATGCTCTACTATGAGTCGTTCTCGGCAGGCTACGTCCACGAGTGGAGCAACGGGCTGCAGCTCAGCGCCAAACTTTACCACGACCGTATGGTGCCCACACTCTCCATGTTCTACCAATATCAGTCGCCCATTGGAGTGAGCACCGACCCGGCCGACCACCTGGCCCGCCTGCACAACACCAACCTCACGCTGGCGCTGCGCTATCAGCCTGGCACCACCTACATGAACACCAAGCAAAACCGATTTGCCACCAACCACGAAGCGCCCATACTGACACTGGCCCACACCATTGGACTCAAAGGAGTGTGGCTCGCCGAATATAATACAAACCTCACAGAGGCCACGCTCTATAAAAGGTTTTGGGTGGGCTCGTGGGGCAAGATAGACCTCTATATGAAGGCCGAGGCGCAGTGGAACAAAGTGCCCTATCCATTCCTCATTATCCCGGCGGCCAATCAGTCGTTCTTCTCCGAAAAAGCCACGTTCTCCATGATTAAAAACATGGAATTCCTCAGCGACCGACAAGTGTCGGCACATGCCACGTGGCACCTCAATGGAAAAATACTGAACCGCATTCCCCTCGTCAGAAAGCTCAAACTGCGCGAATGTATCGGAGTCAGTGCGCTTTGGGGGCATCTCACTTCGAAAAACAATCCTTTTATCCATCCCGAAGATGGCGAGCTGATGTATTTCCCCGTGAAGTGGCATGCCGACGGTTCCTATGAATTTTTGTCGCGGCCCATCGACTCCGACCATCCCTACGTGGAGGCTTATGTGGGGCTCTACAACATTTTCAAGGTGTTTCGCGTCGACCTCGTGCATCGCTTCACCCACCACGACAGTCCCGACATTAAGAAATGGGGCGTGCGCTTCAAGTTTGAGCTTACCTTCTGACGTGCGGCAGATTTGCCTTCCCCCTAGCCATTTTCCTTGCCTAAAATTTATACAAAAGCAGCCGGCCGAAAGTAATCGAAAATGCTGATTACCTTCGGCCGGCTGCTTTGATTGTGCAGTGGCGGTGCCTGGTTGCGGTGCTTAGATGAGGCCGCTCACACCGAGGATATAGAGCATGCCATATCCGATGAGAAGACTCAGAATGCCGACGATGAGGCCAATCTTGGCCATGTCTTTCTGCTCAACGAGGTTGGTGGAATAGGCCAGGGCGTTGGGCGGTGTGCTGACGGGAAGCACCATGGCGCTCGAGGCGGCGATGGCTATGCCAATGAGAATGGTAGGTGTGCCGCCAATGGCTCCAAGTTTGTCGCCCATGCCGGTGCAAACGGTGGCCAGGATGGGCATGAGCAGCGCCGCCGTGGCCGAGTTGGAGATGAAGTTGGAGAGTGCATAGCATACGATGCCCGAAACAACGAGGATGAGCAGGGCCGAGAAGTCGCCGAAGGGGATTGACTTGATGGCATTGTCGGCCAGCCCCGACTTGTTGAGCGCATAGCCCAGTGCAAAGCCGCCGGCCACCATCCAGATGACGCTCCAGTTCACTTCTTCAAGGTCGTCCTTCGTGATGACTCCCGTAATGGCAAAGACCACGAAAGGCACCAGTGCCACGGTGTAGGAATTGAGGCCTGTTGCCTTGTCGAACACCCAGAGCAGCACGGTGATGATGAAGGTCACGATGACTACGTAGGTTTTGAATCCTGGCTTCATGCCGCCTTCTATTTGTATTTCGATGCGCTTTTGGGTGAAGGGATAGATTTTCAGGATGATGAACCATGAGAGCAGGAGCATCAGTATGACGAAGGGCAGCATGAATGCCATCCATTCGCCGAATCCGAGGTTCATGTTGAGTCCTGCGGGGTCGTTGAGGTATTTCAGGGCGATGGCGTTGGGTGGCGTTCCGATGGGGGTCCCGATGCCGCCCAGGTTAGCGCCGATGGGTATGGCCATGGTCAGGGCGATGCGTCCCTTTCCCTCAGGCGGCAGTTGGCGGAACACGGGGGTGAGGAACGTGAGCATCATGGCTGCCGTGGCTGTGTTGGACACGAACATGGAGAAGATGCCGGTGATGAGAATGAAGCCGAGCAGCACCATTTCGCTGCGGGTTCCGAATGGCTTTATGAGCACGCGTGCCAGCTGGGCGTCGAGCCCTGTTTTCGTGGCTGCGATGGCCAGGATGAAACCTCCTATGAAGAGCATGATGACGGGGTCGGCAAAGGTGGCCATAATGTCTTTATATGCCAGCAGTCCGCCCACGGGTTGGTCGGCCAGTGTGGCTACGATGGCTCCAGTGGCCAGTGTGCCGCCCGATGCGGTGCTTGCGGCGCTGCCAGCCATGGCTCCGGTGGCCAGCAGGTCGTCGCCCAGTTGGGCAAAGGTGGCCACGTTCTGGAAACCCAGGAAGGCGCTGTCGGAGGTAAAAAGCAACAGGAGCCCTATGATGGCCACCGATGTGGCCCAGGCGGGCACTACCTCGAGTATCCACATAAGGGTGGAGAAGGCAAAGATGGCGATGACGCGTTGCTGAATGATGGTAAGTCCGTCAATGCCGAACATGCTTGAGGGGGCATTCCACAGCCACAGTGTGATGCTGGCTATGAGCAAGGCAAAGGTGAGTTTCTTGAAGAGCTTGCTGGGATGATAGCGGTTGGCATGGCGCTGTCTGTGGTAGGCTTCGAGCAGGTGGTAGCCCTGAAAGATTTTGAACATGGGTATGGTGTCTTGTTATTTCTGTTTATTATTTATGAAAATATGCTTGCTGGTGTGTTCGGTTTGCAAAATTACTTCGAAATGTGCGAACTTCAAGCAAAAACCTTATTTTTTGTGAAGCATTGAGCGCAATTTTTCGGTGAGTTGTGTTTCGTGCTGCAGCAGTCGCCATGAGTAGGCGGCCGAAAGCAGGAATATGGGCAGCCCCACCGTGAGGCGCACGGCCCATGGTGTGTGCCACGAGGCGGCGATGCCGGCAGTGAGCAGGGCAAACTGTATGCCGATGCGCTGCAGGGTGCCCCATTCAAATCGGAATTTATAGCGCCAGGCATAGACGATCGAAACGTTGAGCATGTCGAAAAGATTGGCCACCGACAGCCCTATGCCGGCTCCGAGCAGGCCCCACTTGTGATAGCCTATGCAAATGGCTGCGACGAACACGATGTTGTAGGCCACTTCCATCGTGAGGAACAGGCGGCTGTTGGCGTGGGCCAGCGAGTAATAGGCTATGGGCGAGTAGATGGCCTTGAAGAACATGTAGAACAGGGCGCAGAGCACCATGGGGATGACGATGGTGAACTCTGCCTTGTAGAGCAGGGGTACCAGTATGGGAAGCATCAGTGCGAAGAAAATGAGGAAAGGGGCTATGAGCAGCACGAGGATGTCGATTTGCCGATTGGCGATGTTGTTGCTCTCCCTTCGGTTGGTGTGGGCTGCGGTGAGGCGCGGAAAGTAGTCGGCATCCATGGCCATGAACACCAGGCGGGCATAGCTCACGGTGATAGTAAATCCGGCGGCATAGTATCCGCTTTCGGAGAGCCCCGACTGCTGCACGATGAAGGCTCTCACCAGCATTTCGGCGCCGCTGGCCACGGCTCCTGCCGCCATGAAGGCCATGCCCATGGTGAGAAGCCGGCGCCCTTCAGCCTTGAACTCGGGCGAGAAAAGGTTGATGCGATAGGGGTAGTGCCGATGGGTGGCCCGCAGGCTGATGACCATGGCTGCGCCGGTGCTTAGCAGCAACACGGGGATGATGCCCCCGAGGCCCGCTATCCAATAGAGGGGCACGGCTATGCAGAGTAGCGCTATGGCGCCGGCGGCCGTGACGTAGGCCAGGCGCCCCAGCTGGTGTACGCCCTTGAGTATGGCCGTTTCGCCCGAGGCAATGGTGGTGAAGGCCACCACGGGAGCGAGCAGACAAAAATCGAGGATGTGGTCGTAGTTCTTGGTGAGCATCAGGCTCAGCATGGGCGAGGCGATGATGGTGGCAAGGGCGCCCAGCAGAGCCGTCACGAATACCCACGAGCGCACGATGCCTACGTATTTTTTCGCCTCTTCGTCGCCCTTTTCGGCTTTAATGGCCGACAGTTGCCTCACGGCGCTCATGTTGATGCCCATGCTGGTGAGGCTCCCCATCAGCGTGGTGGCGCGCGTATAGAGGTCGATGAGTCCCAGGCCCACGGCGCCGATGAGTTCGGCCGTAAACTTGTTGCGTACGATAGACAGAAGCACATACAACGCCTGCACGCCGCCCAGAAGGCCCGTGTACTTCAATATGTGGCTTGAAATGGTGCTTCTTTTCTTGTCGGTTGCCATAGTTTCTTTTGTGGGCAGGGCTCTATACCACAGGCAGCGAGTGGCCGTTAATCTTGCGGTATAGGTCGAGGGCAAACACGTCGGTCATGCCGCTCAGGTAGTCGAGCACGGCCATGATGCGGTCGGCTATGGCCGGAGCCTGCAGTGCATATTGCTTCGAGGCCTGACACAGGAGCAACTTGCTGTAGGCTTTCTCGGGATGGAGCACAGCATCGACCATGAGCTCGAGCAGGGTGTAGATGATGTGGTAGCCGGCAATCTCCACGTCGGTCACCTCCTTGCAGTTGTATATTTTCGTTTTGGCCAGCTTCGATATTCGGGCGAAGGCGGGGCCCAGCGGCGCGGGCAGGTGGCTCACGAGAGATCCTTCGAACTGGCCGGCGAGAATGGGCTCTTCGTTTTCAACAAAAATCTGCACGCAGGCCCTCACCAGATGGTTGATGACGCAGGCGCGGTAGTACACGATGCGGTCGTTCAGGTCGGTCTCCTCGGCATAGGCGCTGCGAATGGAGGAACGCTCGGGTTCATCGAAGAAAGCGAGCAGCAAATCCTCGGTTTCATCGAAGGAAAGCAGGCGCAGTTTGTGGGCATCTTCCACGTCCATCACCTCGTAGCAAATGTCGTCGGCAGCCTCCACGAGATATACCAGTGGATGGCGGGCATAGACCACTGCGCCCTGATCCGTGCGCTGCTTGCACAGCAGTCTGAGCTTGCGAGCCATTTCTTCGAACAGGGGCTGTTCGCTTTCGAAAAAGCCGAACTTGCTCTTTGGTGCCAGGGTCGATGAAAAGGGATATTTTACGACCGATGCCAGTGTGGAATAAGTCATGACGAAGCCTCCGGGGCGCCGGCCTTCAAACTGGTGGGTGAGCAGGCGAAAGGTGTTGGCATTGCCGTCGAACTTGGTGATGTCCATCCATTGCTGCTCCGTGAAGTGGGGCCTGAGCGTGCTGCCCTCGTTTTCCGAGAAAAAAGTGCGAATGGCGTTCTCGCCCGAGTGGCCAAAGGGAGGATTGCCCATGTCGTGGGCCAGGCAGGCCGCGCTCGTAATCGATTCGAGGCTTTGCATCTCGTTGGCCAGGGCGGGGCCGTGGCGTTTTGTAAGCGATATGCCCACATCGTGGCCCAGCGAGCGCCCCACGCTCGACACCTCGAGGCTGTGGGTGAGCCGATTGTGCACGAAAATGCTTCCCGGGAGCGGAAAAACCTGCGTCTTGTTTTGCATGCGGCGAAAGGCGGCCGAGAAAATAAGGCGGTCGTAGTCGCGCTGAAATTCCGTGCGCCCTTCGAGCGGAGCCACATAGTTTTCGCTCTTACCCAGGCGGGCGGTCGATATGAGTTCATTCCAAAACATGGTGCTGATGCTTTATATATTGTTAACGCAAAAGCGTTTCTAAAATTATCTTCCAAGGCAGCAAAAAGCCGCCCCTTGCCTTTTCTTCGGCCTGGCTCAACTCAGAAAACAGTTGGCTCGACAGTTCGGACAGTTGGCTCGACAGTTTAAAGAGTTGGCTCGACAGTTAGGAAAAAAGCGGCAGTGCTTTACGTTTCGCCCACCGAGTGTTTCACACTGTCGGGCACACCGAGCTCAGTGAGCCGGCGCGCTGCCAGCAAAATGCTTCGGTTGCCCTCCGAAAGCGTGCGCAAGGCATTGTCATACTCCTCTCTGAGCCCCTCAATGCGGTTGCCCATGGCGTGCATGCGGCTCACGAAGAGCCCCACGCGCTCCACCATGTCCTTGGCCATCGACATAATCTGTTGCTGACCCTCAAACTGCCGCTGCTGCTGCCAGGCAATCTCGAGCAGGCGCAGCAGCGCGTAGAGAGTTTGCTCACTGGCAATGTAGACGTGGTGTTCGAAGGCCTCGTTCCAAAGACGCTTGTCCATGTTGAGCGCTTCGGACAACGCACTCTCATAGGGCACAAACATCACGACGAAGGGCAACATCACATGATCGGCATAATGGTAGTCGGCATAGCGCTTGCGCCACAGTTCTTCCACATGGCTGCGCAGGCTCCTCACGTGGCGACCCAAAGCCTCATTGCGAGCCTCGTCGGTCTCAGCATTGTAGGCCTCGACATATGCAGTGAGCGACACTTTGGCATCGACCACCACATCGCGAGCTTCGGGAAAATGGAGCAACACGTCGGGCACCATGCGGCGGTCGGTCTCAGTGTTGCGCAGGGCGCGCCCCTGCTTATCAATGAGCAGGGCCTGGCGCGTAAAGTTCACGCCCTCCTTCAGCCCCATGCGTTCCAGCATGCGTTCCAGCACACTCTCGCCCATGAGACCTTGCATCTTGTTTTTTCCCTGAATGGCTGCTGCCAGGTTGTCGGCACGTTGTCCAATGTGTTCGGCAGTCTCTACGACGTGGCGTATCTGCTGCTCCATGCGTTCCGCATTGCGCAGGCCCGACATGCGGGTGCGCTCCATGGTTTGCTGCATGTCTTGCAGGTTGCTTTGCAGGGGCTGCAGCAGTGTGCGCATCTGCGAGGCATTGGTGGCCGAGAGTTGTTCGGAACGGCGTTCAAGCAACTCGTTCGAAAGGTTGGTGAGCTGCTCCATCGTGAGTTCAAGCTGATGTTCAAAGGCTTTTTGTTGCGATGTAAGGGTGCGTTCGTGCTCGGCCCTCACGAGTTGCAACTCTTTTTGCAACCCGCCACGCTCCACCTCGAGTTTTTTGTTGGCAGCAAGCAGTTGCCACACCCATAGGGCCAGGGCTACTGCCAAAATCGAGACCAATATCAATGCAACCGTCATGGTGAAAATCTAAATACTGTATTTTGGGGAGCAAGAGGAGCATTCATTATCGCCCAATCCAGCTTTCAGGATTCAGGCGCGTGCTGCGATGGAGCAACTGAAACTGCATGGTGCAGTTTCCGCCGGCATCGCGCGCTATGGAGCCCAGAGTTTGGCGCGCCTTCACCTGCTGTCCCTTTTTCACGCCCACAGAGGCTAAATTATAGTAGACCGACATGTAGCTTCCGTGGCGAACGATGATAAGATACATGCCACCCACCTGCGAAACTGCCGACACTTCGCCGTCGAACACGCAGCGCGCCTGTGCACCGCTCGAGCCAGTGATGTTGATGCCTTTGCTCTCAAGCTGAACTCCCTTGAGCCCGTCCACATTGTATCGGCCAAAGTGGCGAGTAATGGCATATGCACCCGTGATGGGCACTGGCAGCCGCCCGCGATTGGCCTCAAATGAACCGTTGAGCTTGCGGTCGGCAGCATCGGCGGCATGGAATGAAGGCTTGCTGGCTTTGGCCTCGCGCGTGGCCTCGCCCGTTTTTGCCGAGCCCGACTTTCCCTTTTTTGCCTTGGCTGCAGCTTTTCGGGCAGCCTCTTCGCGCCGACGTTTCTCTTCGGCCTTGCGGCGCGCCTCGGCCTTTTCTATTTCAATTTTGATGAGGCGGTCTATCTGGGCGTTGAGCGAATTGTATTTTTTCTTCTGCTGCTTTAGCTGAGCCTGCAACTGTGTTTGCTTCTTGCCCAGCTCGTTGACCACAGCCTGCCGCTCGCGTTTCTTGCCCTCAAGTTTCTTTTGCTCCTGCTGCCCTTCGGCCAGCTTTTGGTCTTTCTCTTTTTTTGTGGCGCTGATGGCCTCTTCTTGCTGGCGCACTAATGCCTCCTTGCGTTGTATGTCTTCGCCCTGTGCGCGCTGAAACTTTGAGAACTCTTGCATGTAGCGCATGCGGCGGCGCATTTGGTTGAAGTCTTTCGACTTAAGCAGAAACATCAGACGGCTTTGCGACGAGCGGTTGCGATACATGTAGTTCACCGAGCGGCGATATTGAGCCTTGCAGCGCTCCAAATCGGCCCTGAGGGCGCTTTGCTGTTGCTGCAGTTCAGCCAGATTGCTCTGAAGAGCCGAAACCTCGGCCGTAATGCCGTCTACGTATTTCTGTTGCTCGTTAATTTTAGAGTTCAGTAATTGCAGGTTGCTCATTTGAGCGCGCACATCTTTCTTCGTCGAAACAATGAGTTTCTCCGATTCGCTGATTTTCTTCTTCAGCGAGGCGCTCTCATTTTGCAGTTTCTTGATTTCGCGCGTGGTCTGGGCAGGCAAAACATGAAAACTGCTGGCAAGAAAAATGCAGGCAAGGAAGCGAAGTGTAGGCATGAGGCGGAATTAAAGATGGGAATTAGCGATTGAATAGATTCTTGAGCAATTTTTTTGCATCCATCTGTGTGTATTTCGACGACAGGGTAGTATGGCTTTCCCAATTAGCATCGGCTTTAAGATTGCTTAGCGTCAGAGTGAGCCCCGAGTCGGGGGCATCGGTGCCCTTGACGTTTATTTCCATGCGACAGGGAAATTGACTGTTCGAAAACTTTGCAAACTGGCTGTATCGCCACACCAGGTTGCCGCGGTCTGAGGGTTGCTTACCCTCCACAGAGAGGCGGTCGATGAGGCGAGAAGAAGTGATGGTGAGGAAGTCGTAGTTAAGTTTTGGCATGTCGTCGAGTGTGAGTAAAGTATGGTCGCCAGCGCTGGCCACCTTGAAACGCCCTGCGGCATCGCCCATGTTTTGCTGACCAGGAACAAAGAGCTCATTCCAAAAGAGGGCTTGCAGAGAATAGAAATTGAGGCCTGCTTGTCGCAAAAAGTCTACATCATCGTATTGCGCCTTGACATATCGGCGATTGTAACGGTCGATGATGAGCACGTCGTTGGGCGAAAATTCAGCGCGGGCCACTTCGAACCCCAGCAGGGTTAGCGAGAGTTGCACCACCTCGTCGCGCTTCATGCGCAGCGAGCCGCCGCAGGAGTAACTCTTGCCCTGCATGTTGAGCTCGGCCTTAATCTTTGCAGTCATGGCGTTGGCTTTCGGCCCGTTTTGCGCCACGCTGCGCACATAGTTGAGAGCGGCATTCACACTCTTGGAGTTGGAGGCGCTATTGCTGTCTTTAGTAATACTGCGGCTGCCTGTGCAGGACGAAATGAGCAGCAACAGAGCTAAGGGAAGACTCTTGAAGAATGTTTTTTTCATGATTTATGGATTCGAATTGAAGGCAAAATATTTCAGAGACGGCGGCGTTTTATTTTCCGGGCGAGCCGCCGCGTTTGTTCGGCATCGTTGCATACTTTTAATGCCTGTTTCCAAAAATTGAGGGCCTCCTTTTTTTTATTGTTTTTGTAATATATGTCGCCGGCATGCTCCAACAATGTGGCGCTCGGCTCGTCGGTCGAATACTTGAGCGTTTGGTCAATATACATTAGGGCCTTGGCATATTGCCCGCTAACGTAGAGCACCCATGCATAGGTATCGAGATATGTAGCATTGTCAGGCTCCGCTTCCACGGTGATTTTGCTCATTTCCTCAGCTTTGTCAAGGTCGCGCCCCTCAAGCGAAAGGAAATAGGCATAGTTGTTGGCACACAATATATTGGCTGGATTGTAGGTCAGTGCGCTGTCGTAGGCACAATAGGCTTCGTTGTCGCGCCCCAATTGGTGGAGCATGTCGCCCTGCAGTGTGAAAAGATCGCTGGCCACCTCTCGGTCGGTCGAAGCATCAATGTGCAGGGCTCCATCGTTCACTGTGGCAAGAGCTTCCTCAATGCGGTCTTGCTTGTAGAGCACAAGGGCTTCATAGTAGCTGTAAACGGCTTGTGCTGGGTCGTAGAGGCGCCCCATTCGGCAGTTTTCAAGAACAGCCTCCTCGTCTTGGCGTTTCAGGTCTAGCCCTAAAAGAGTAAGTCGTGCTTTAGAATAATCGGGCTCAATTTCAAGAATGCGTAGCATGAGCGGCCGAAGCGCTTCGCCCTCCATGCCAAGAGTGCTAACGTATTGTGCGCAAAGTTCAATCATCGATCTGTCGCTCTGCGGCTCTGCCAATACTTCGTCGAAAAGTTGCAATACGATGCTGCTGTCGCCACCATATTGAATATTGTCGGTGGCGAAAGCCCTCATGGCTTCAACCTTGATATGAGTAGGAGCTTGGGAGTTATGAAGCAACTGGCGAAGCAAGGTGTTATAGAGTCTTTCTTGTCCGTTACGTTTGTAGTAGGCCAAAAGCGACATTTGAGCATATGCGTTATCGGGCTCGAGTGTAAGCACATCGTTGTATGTTGCCAGTGCCATGGAGTTGTGGTCGCCTTGTGCGTACATGTCGCCCATCAAGACGCGGTATCTGAGGTCGTTGGGATAGGTGGCACAAAGTTTCTCAATGCTTTCGAATGCTTTTTCCTGGTTGCCAGCCTGAATGTAGAATTGATATTTTCCGATGGCTGTGCCCTCGGAGCATCCTTCTATGTTCTCGAAACGATCCAGAGCGGTTGCTGCAGCGGCAAAATCGCCTTTAAATTCGTAGAGTTGCGTAAGTGTGGCATACCATTCTGACACAGGGCGGCGGCTCACAAGTTCCTCATAGATGGTAATGGCTTCGTCCACTCTGCCTTGGCGAGCGTAGATGTCTGCCAAGGTGGTTTTGTAGTACGTGTTGGCTTCGCTCAAATGTGTGGCGTGCAGCAAGAGGTCTTCTGCGTGCTTGCGGCTAATACTGTCGGTAACGCTCGATTTATTCATGATGAGTGTTCCCATTTCGTAGTTAGCCTCTGCGCTTTCAGGGTTGATGCGTAAGGCTTCGGCCAAGAGTTCGTATTGAGCATCGCTGTTCCCCTTGAGCCTTTGTCGCACCGATTCCAGATATGTGGCGTTAAAACGCTGTTCGTCTTCGGGGTTTTGAAAGATTTGGGTGGTTTTGCTCGTCGCAGAGGAGGCTGTTATCCTTTCCTGCTGCGAGGTGGAGCAGGAAGTATATACTATTGTGATGCCTACAGCGATGACAAAAATAAAAGGCTTCATAGAGGATGTAAAAACTTTTAGATTCCGCTGTGTCCAAATCCGCCATTTCCACGCTCGGTCTCGTCGAGTGTTTCTGCAATTTCCCATTGTGCCACCTCGTGGCGGGCGATAACCATTTGGGCTATGCGCTCTCCGTCGTCCACCACAAAGTTTTCTTGTCCCAGGTTGATAAGTATTACTCCGATTTCGCCTCGATAGTCGGCGTCGATGGTTCCCGGCGCATTGAGCACGCCAATGCCATGCTTGAGGGCCAGTCCGGAGCGTGGGCGCACTTGTGCTTCATATCCGGGCGGCAGGGCTATGTAGAGGCCCGTAGGCACCAGACAGCGTTGCATGGGGCGCAGGGTGATGGGTTTTTCAAGATTAGCCCTTAGGTCGAGGCCGGCGCTCTGCGGCGTGGCATATTGAGGCAGAGGGTGGCGAGAACGGTTTACTATCTTTATCTGCATGATTTATATTTGTGTTTCGGGGTCGAGGCATCGCCTCCTTTTTGTGTTGGCGGGAGCCTTTGGAAGGGGGTATGTTACTTTACGTTACAAAATTACGGCAAAAAGCGGGATTAGCGTGTTTTTAGTTTCAAAAAAACGTTAATATGCAGGCTTGCTTTCTTTCCAATTAGTTTTCAATAGCTTCAGAGCAAAAGAATAATCCCCTGCCTTACTTTGAAAGTGGGCAGGGGAATATGAGGTCTTTGTGTTTAAAAAAGTGTGTGGCCTTACTTAAAGATTATCTTTTGTCCGTCGACAATGTAGAGTCCTTTTTTTGGATTTTCCACTCTGCGGCCTTGCAGGTCGTAGATGGAGTGTGGTTTTTTGGAAATCATGATGGGGTCGTCGATTCCCGAATGTGGGTCGGTGGCTACGTAACGGCCGTTTGTGATGGTGGAGATGTCGAGCGTTTGGTAGGCTATGTTGTATGAGAAAGTGCCTTGCTCTTTACCCATCTCTTCCCACACAAAACCTATTTTGTTGTCGGCGAGTTGCACCATGGAGCTGTAGGCCGAGGCATTCGGGGTAACGATATAGGGATTGCCGTTCCAGTTGTTAATGAAGGTGCTCGGTAGACGGTAGGAGGTGGCTGTAAGTTCACGATGGTAGATTCCTACTTGTGATCGGTTGGTGCCGATGGGCACGCTGAGCAGTGCCAGTCTTATTTGCTTGCCCGAGGTGTTGCCCGTGCGGCTGATGGCATCGACAAAGAGCAGTTCTCCGTTGCAGTCGGCCCCGGGCTGTGTGGGCACTGCTGCGCTTGCCCAGCGGCCAGCCTGGGTGTCGTAGTTTGTGTAGTAGAAGATATTTGCCACGCGCCCGTTGAGGCGTCGCATGCTGATTAGGATATTGCCGTTTGGCATTTCTTCAACTTTGGTCTCGTTGGTGACATAGGTTGAAGGGATGGGGCTGGTGGTGTTGCCGCCCAGCGCCTGCCATGTTTGGCCGAAGTCGTCGCTAAAGAGCACGAATACTCCCTGTTTGGTGGGCAGTGCCGAAAAGATGCGGTAGTAATTGCCCTGCTTGCGTTTGGTAGATTGCAGTATGCGTCCCGACGTAAAGAAGAGTCCGCTTTGCAGGTTGTTGAAGGCGCCGTTGTCAGTATATGCCCCAAATCCGTATATTTGGTCGGTTACGTCGTCGCTCGATTTGACTACCCACTCTTCGTTTTCGAGGGTCAAAATTGTGCGGCAAATGCGCATAGGGTTGCTACGTGTGGAGGACGTGTAATCAGTCTTGGCTCCCATCACACACATGAGCAGGATTTCGTTGCTCTCGCTATTGGCCACTACTGCGGGGTCGCCATATCCGCACATGGGACTGTTCCTGTCGCCGTTGCCTTTGAGGATGGTTTTCTTGGGCCCCCATGTTTTTCCGCCATCGCGGCTGACACGGGCCACGATGTCTATTCTGTAGCTTTTGGCGGGCGACTTTATGCGTCCAATGTCGTTGCCGCTATAGCGTTCGTCGCTGAAAACGATAATATCGCCGTTTTTGGCTTGAACAATGGCCGGTATGCGATAGGGCACGCTGTAGCTTCCGTCAAGCGCATCTCCTTCAGAAAAAATAAACTGTACGTTTCCGTTGGTTTCCTTGAAGGTGGGTTCTATGGTGGAGTTGTCCTTGGCGGGGTGTGTGCCGTTGAAATTGCCTGTAAGCTCGTATCCTGCGTAGCACTTGCCAAATTGAAGTTCTACCTTCGTGTTCATAGGCAGGTGGAGCGTTGTGCCTGTGGCCATAACGTCGGCATAGGCCGAGCTCTCGTCGTTAAGGATATAGGTGAAGGCAGCCACTTTTTGGTGGTAGGCTCCTACGGTCTCGCCGGCTGGTGTGATTTGTGGCTTGATGCAGATCATGCCGTTGGCATCGAGGGCGTTGACCAAAGCGGTTGAGGAATTGGCCGCCATCAGTATGAGGCGGCTGTCGGCTCCTTCGGCAGGAGCCACAGACTTTTCGCCGTCTTGCGTGCATACGATGCTGAAATCGCCTGCCGAGGTGTTGATTCTGAATGTGGCCCCCTTGTCGGCATCGACCATTGCGAGTCCGTCGTCTCCATATCCCAAGGCCTTTTCTTCCCCTAAAGCATGGTTGAAGATTTTGAACCCGGAGGTGCTACCTACGAAGCACCATAATTGGTTTTCTTTCGCAGCGTCCTGAGTCAGAATGGAGGGTTGCCCATCTTGATTGAGCGCCCAAACATAGGTGCTCAGATTCTTGCTTTGCAGGCGCATCCAGTTTTGCCCATATTGGGCCGATATAAGGTCGTTGGCAGCCGCACTGGCCGACGAAGCCGAAAACAAATTGACGGCCAAGGTGGCAATTAAAACGAGGAGCGTGTGGTAGATTTTTTTCATGGCGGTTATGTTTTATGAATCGATATTATAGAATTTTCTGTTGGCTCAACTCTTTTACCGTTTGGCTCAGTTCGTCATACCATTCTTGTCCGAAGCGGCGAATGAGTGGTTTTTCAAGGAAGATGTAGATGGGAAGTTTCAGTTTTTTACCCATTTCAACGGCAGATTTGCATACCGACCATCTATGATAGTTGAGGGCAATGAGTCCATTGCTCAGTTGCTTTTCACGAATGGGGTAGAGCTGACACGAAATGGGTTTTTGGCATTGTGTCTGCCCCACGGCTGCAGCTCTTTCTATGGCGCACAGACAGCAACCGGTATGAGCATCGTATGTTGTAAAAACGCAGTCTTTTCCACCTACGATAGAGGTTACCAAATCGCCTTCTGCATCGCTATAGCATACGCCCTGCCTGTCGATGACGGCCTGCGCCTGTGCCGAAAGGCTTGGCCACACTTCTTCGGCCGCCGTCTCGAGCGTCGCCACTTCGTCGAGCGTAATGGGCGCTCCGTTTTCGCCTTCAATGCAGCACTGGCCTTTGCATATACTGAGGTCGCAGCAAAAGTGCTCGGTGATTATGTCGGGCGAAAGAATAACGTTTTGTATTTGTAAAAGGGGAAGCATCGGCAAAAAAGCGGGTTTTATTTGTTTTAAGATGTTTCTTGCCGACAAATATATGAAAAACTTATTTCACGAAACGAATTTTTTCACCATTCTATGGGTGTTTTCCCGTTTTGGCGCAAATAAGCATTAGCTTTCGAAAAGTGGTGGCATCCGAAAAAGCCGCGGTAGGCGCTTAGTGGCGATGGGTGGGCAGCTTCGAGGCAGAGGTGTCGCGAAGAGTCAATGAGTGCACGCTTTTTACGGGCATAACTGCCCCAGAGCATGAAGACAAGCCCTGTTTGCCTTTGGCTAAGAAGGCTGATGACGGCATCGGTGAAGGTCTCCCACCCGTGGTTTTGGTGCGACCCTGCACGATGGGCTTCGACCGTGAGTGTGGCATTGAGAAGTAACACACCCTGCCTGGCCCATCGGCTCAGGCTGCCACTCTGCGGCACAGGCTGCCCTAAATCGGATTGTATTTCCTTGAAAATATTTTGCAGCGAAGGAGGATGCGGCACTCCTTCGGCCACCGAAAAACATAGTCCTTCAGCCTGTCCAGGCTCATGATAAGGGTCTTGTCCGAGGAGCACCACCTTGACAGCGTCAATTGGGCAAAGGTTGAAGGCATTGAAGATGAGCCGGCCTGGCGGATAGCAAGCACCCTGGGAATAGGCCTGGCGCACAAAATCTGTAAGTTCGGCAAAATAGGGCTTGTCAAACTCCGGCTGCAGGGCTTGTTGCCACGATGGCTCAATCTTTACGTACATGTGTGTGGGTATGTGCGTTATTCTATATATGTATATCCGTAAAGACCGCTGCGATAGTTGCTGATGAACTCTTTGCCTTCTTCGTTGCTGATGCGTCCCTCTTTAATTGCCTTGCTCACCCATGTTTCGAGTCTTCTCACAAGGCGTTTGGGGTCGTATTGCACGTATTCAAGCACGTCGGCCACGGTTTCTCCGTCTATGGTCTTGTCAATGCTGTATGTATCGCCGTCAACTGTGATGTGTACGGCGTTGGTGTCGCCAAAAAGGTTGTGCATGTTGCCCAGAATTTCCTGATAGGCCCCCACAAGAAAAACCCCGATGTAGTAGGGCTCACCTTTGCGGATGGCATGGAGTGGCAAGTAGGTAGTTTGCTGGTCGTGATTGACGTAGGTCGAGATTTTTCCGTCCGAGTCGCAAGTAATGTCCTGCAGGGTGGCGCTTCGTGTGGGCTTTTCCTCAAGCCGCGATATGGGCATGATGGGAAAAATCTGGTCAATGCCCCAGGCATCGGGGAGCGACTGAAAGAGGCTGAAGTTGCAAAAGTATTTGTCGGCCATGGCGCTGTCGAGCGAGCGCAACTCGTCGGGCACATGCTTCATATGGTGAGTAAGTTCATCAACCTCGCGCGAAATGCTCCAATAGAGGCTTTCTATTTGTGCCCTGGTGCGCAGGTCGATGATACCATGTCTGAAGAGGTCGAGCGCTTCGGAGCGGATATCTTCGGCATCGTGCCAATCTTCGAGCATGGAGCGTGTGGAGAGTTTGTCCCATATTTCGGTGAGGTCCTTCACGAGCTGGTGGTCAGTCTCAGCCGGCTGAAAATCCTCGGGCATGAGGGGCGGCGAAACACTTTCGAGCACATTGAGAATGAGCACGCTGTGGTGGGCCGTAAGCGAGCGACCGCCTTCAGTGATGATGTTAGGGTGAGGAATGTTGTTGCGGTTGGCAGCCTCCACAAAGTTGTAGACACAGTCGTTTACGTATTCTTGAATGGAATAGTTCACCGAACTCGTGGAATTGCTCGAGCGTGTTCCATCATAGTCTACGCCCAATCCGCCGCCTGTATCAACAAATTCTACGTTCCACCCCATTTGTCGCAGTTGCACGTAGTATTGTGCGGCTTCACGCAGGGCGGTATTGATGCGACGTATTTTGGTGATTTGGCTGCCTATGTGGAAGTGTATGAGTTTCATGCAGTCGTGCAGTCCCATTTGCTCCAGCATTTCGAGAGCATGAAGCAATTCGCTCGAGTTGAGTCCGAACTTCGAGGCATCGCCGCCGCTTTCTTCCCACTTTCCTGCCCCCGACGAGGCAAGTTTGATGCGTATGCCGAGGTTGGGGCGCACGCCGATTTTCTCTGCTGCACGAGCAATGATTTCAAGTTCGGGAAGTTTTTCTATGACCAGGAAAACTCGCTTGCCCATCTTTTGGGCTAGAAGGGCCAGCTCTATGTAGTTCTGATCTTTGTGACCGTTGCAGATGATGAGGCTATCGCTGTCCATGTTAGTGGCCAGCACGGCATGCAATTCTGGTTTTGCTCCGGCTTCAAGGCCCAGGTTGTATTTTTTGCCGTGGCTAATAATTTCTTCTACCACGGGGCGCATTTGGTTAACCTTGATGGGAAAAATAATGAAGTGCTCGGCTTTATAGTCGTATTCAGCAGCGGCTTTCTCGAAACATTCGGCTGTTTTTTCAATGCGATTATTCAGAATGTCGGGAAAGCGCAGCAGCACGGGAGCCGTAATGTCGCGTTCGGCAAGCTCGTCGACCACTTCCTTGAGGTCTATTTGGGTGGAACTTTTAGTGGGAGTTACATAGACGTGCCCCTTGTTGTTCACGCCAAAATAGTTCACGCCCCAACCCTTAATGTTGTAGAGTTCTTCAGAATCTTCAATTCTCCACTTGCGCATGTGTCGTAAAATCGTTTTGAAGTTGTGTTTATATGGCAGAAATATGCTTTTTTTGTGTGTCTACTCGCCTTTCCTGATTTTTGCCACTATGGCTTCTACTTTTTCCTCGTTGCTCAATACGTCGACGTCGATGATGTGTTGTGCCTGTTCGTAGAAAAGTGAGCGTTCTACGAGCTGTTGCTTGATAAACTGGTCGAGTTCTTCAGGGCTTTTCCCCTCGAGCAGAGGACGTCGGCCTCGGCTCATTCGAATGTGAGTCTGCAAGGTTTCGGCTGTGGCTCTGAGGTAGAAGGTGTGGGCTACGGAGTTCATGTATTCCATGTTGTCGAAAAAGCAGGGTGTGCCGCCTCCACACGAGAGAACTATGTCCTCAAATTCTGCTACCTCGTGGAGCATTCGGCGTTCCATGTCTCGGAAGCGCTCCTCGCCTTCTTCTTCGAAGATGAGGGGAATTTTTTTGCGGAAGCGTTCTTCAATGTACCAGTCGAGGTCATAGAACATGCGCCCTGTTTGTTTGGCCAGTTCCCGTCCGATGGTAGTTTTTCCTACGCACATGTAGCCTATCAGTATGGTGCACTTCATGGTGGCCAGCTTATTTTTTCTTTTTTGCGGCGGCTCTTCCTGTGGCTGCACGGCGGGCGGCGGCTTTTGCGGCAGCCTTTTGTTCGGGAGTCTTTTTGTCTTCAGACTCTACAATCTTCATGCAGTCTTCGTAGCTGAGCTCATCTATTTTCGATTGTTTGGGCTTCGGGATGCGGTAGTTCTTTTCTTTATATACGATGTAGGGTCCCCAGCGTCCTTGCAGTATTTGCAGGGCGGCATCTTCGTCGAAGGTTTTGAGGTGTTTGGCGGCATCGGATTGTCGCTTTTCTTCGATGAGCTCTATGGCTCTTTCGAGGCTGATGCCAAGGGGGTCTTCCTCCTTAGGTATGCTTATGAATTTTCCGTCGTGGCGAATGTAGGGCCCAAATTTCCCTTCGTTGATGAGAATTTCTTTTTCTTCGTATTCACCGATGCTTCGGGGCAGTTTGAAGAGGTCGAGCGCTTCTTCGAGCGTAATGGTTTGTATGCTTTGTGTGCGTTTCAGGGTGGAGAACCGAGGCTTGTTGTTGTCTTCGGTTGAATTGCCGATTTGCACCATGGGGCCAAATCGCCCTATGCGCACGCTTACGGTCTTGCCCGTAGCGGGGTCGGTGCCCAAAATGCGTTCGCCCACGTGGTGTTCGCTTTTGGCGTGGAGTGTCTTCTCCACTTGAGGGTCGAACTCGTTGTAGAAGTGACGAATCATTTCGGTCCAGTTGGTGTTGCCTGCGGCCACTTGGTCGAATTCCTTCTCGACGTTGGCTGTGAAGTTGTAGTCCATGATTTCGGGGAAGTATTCCATCAAGAAGTCGTTCACAACCACTCCTGTGTCGGTAGGAACCAGTCGGCCGCGGTCGTTGCCCACCATTTCGCGACGCTTTGAGTGACTGATTTCTCCGCCTTGGAGCGTCACGACGTCGAAGAGTGTCTCCGTGCCCTCGTTGCTGCCCCTGACTACGTATTCGCGCTGCTGAATGGTCGATATGGTAGGAGCGTAGGTGGAGGGTCGGCCGATTCCGAGTTCCTCAAGTTTGTGAACCAGGGCGGCTTCGTTATATCGGGTGGGTGGCTGGCTATAGCGCTCCTGTGCCACGATGTTTGTATAGTCAACTTTCTCGCCGTTTTGCATGTGGGGCAAGAGTCGGCTTTCGGTTTCTTCGGTTTCTTCGGCTGCACTTTCGCGATAGACTTTCAGGAATCCGTCGAACAGCACCACTTCGCCCATAGCCGTAAATTCGCCCGAGAGCCCCTTGGCCTTGATGGTGGCTGTGGTCTTTTCGAGTTTAGCATCGGCCATCTGGCTGGCCACGGTGCGCTTCCAAATGAGCTCGTAGAGCCTGCGTTCCTGCGCCGTGCCTTCAATGCTTTCATGATCGATGTAGGTGGGACGAATGGCTTCGTGGGCCTCTTGCGCGCCTTTAGCATTGGTGTGGTATTGGCGCACTTTGTGGTAGGGCTTGCCCATCTGCTCTTCAATGAGTTTGCCCGTGGTGCCTATGCAGAGCGAGGAAAGGTTGGTCGAGTCGGTTCGCATGTAGGTAATGTGTCCTGCCTCATAGAGCGCCTGCGCAATGCGCATGGTGAGCGAAACGGAGTAGCCCAGTTTGCGCGCTGCCTCTTGCTGGAGGGTTGAGGTGGTAAAGGGTGGGGCAGGCACACGCTTGGTGGGTTTCTGGCTCACTTCGGCGATGCTGAACTCGAGTGTCTTGGCTTTCTCAAGAAAGGCTTCCACCTCTGCGGCGCTGGCAAATCGCTGGCTATACGTGGCTGTGAACGTCTGCTTGTCGGGCAGCATGAATTCGGCAGTCACTTTATATGCCGATTCGGGCTTGAAGGCTGAAATTTCGCGCTCGCGCTCCACTACCAGCCTCACGGCTACGCTCTGCACGCGCCCGGCCGAAAGGTTGGGCCGCACCTTGCGCCACAGAATGGGCGAAATCTTGAAGCCCACAAGGCGGTCGAGCACACGGCGAGCCTGTTGCGCATCCACCAGGTTCAGGTTGATAGTGCGAGGATGCTCAATGGCATATTCAATGGCCGGTTTCGTTATTTCGTGGAACACTATGCGGCGGGCCGTGTGAGGATCGAGGTTGAGCACCTCGGCCAAGTGCCACGATATGGCTTCTCCCTCGCGGTCTTCATCGGAAGCCAGCCAAACGGCATCGGCCTTTTGGGCCTCGCTGCGCAGTTGGGCCACGGTGGCGCGCTTGTCAGAGGGTATCTCGTATTGAGGTTCAAACGTGTCGAGGTCTACGCCAAAATTCTTCTTCTTAAGGTCGCGAATGTGACCCTTCGACGAAAGCACTTTAAAGTCCTTTCCAAGAAAGCGCTCAATGGTCTTCGCCTTGGCAGGCGACTCAACAATAACTAAGTTTGTGGGCATATGTTTTCTTGCGGTGTATGTATAAAGTTTATGCGGCCGAGCCACACCTTATTATATATATTATTATAAATATGGTGTCGTTAGCTCTGCTTTGGGGCGCAAAGATAGTGCAAACAAAGTGCAAACGGGCAAGCAATCTTCCATTTTTTTTCACAGTCTGCGTTTTGAGGCTGGCCGAACCGCCGTTTTTCGAGCCCTGTATGGCAATTGCCAGCTTCCTTTGGCTATCCTTCTTCAAGAGATGAGCCAACTCTCGAAACTATCGAGCCAACTCTTTAAACTGTCGAGCCAACTCTTTTTACTTTCGGCGGCCATTAAAAGCACATACCCGCCAAGAAATAGCAGAAGAAAGCTTGCGGTATGCGTTTTTTTTCTACTTTTGCATGCAATGTCAAACTTTTGACGGACTTTTATACGCCGCAAAATGCAAAAGCAAATCAACAACATCGCCGTGGTGTTGGCTGGAGGCACCGGCACCCGAATGGGCCTCGGCATGCCCAAGCAATTCTACAAACTGCATGGGCGAACCGTGCTCGAACACAGCGTCGACGCCTTTGAACGCAACGCCAATATCGATGCCATATGCATTGTGTCGAACCCCGACTTTATGGCCGAGGTCGAAGACATAGTGCGCCAAAACGCCAGTGTTTGGAAAAAAATCGATGCCGTGGTGCCCGGCGGAGCACAACGTTACCACTCGAGCCTTGCAGCCATCAATCATTATGCCAGCCTCCCTGCCGGCACACACCTCATCTTCCACGACGCCGTCAGGCCCCTCGTGAGCCAGCGCGTCATAAGCCGCGTGTGCCAGAAACTGCACCAGGCCCAGGCCGTCAACGTATGCGTTCCGGCCACCGACACCATAGTGATTGTCGATGCCGAAGATCGCATCAGCACAATGCCCTCGCGCGCCAGCGTGCGAAGCGTGCAAACGCCGCAGGGCTTCGAAAAAAACGTCATAGCCCAAGCCTATAGCCTGGCGCTGGCCGACCCCGACTTCCAAACCACCGACGACTGCGGAGTAGTGTTCCGCTACCTTCCGCAGGTAGCCATTGCCGTCGTCGAGGGCGAGCAGCGCAATCTCAAGTTCACCTATCCCGAAGACATACCTCTTTTCGAAAATATGATGGGAAGCACCCTTCCCGACCCTCAGCCATGAAAAACGAATACACCCCCGACGAGCTAAAACGCCTGCACCAGGAGCTCTACGACATTTTGGGAGAAATCATCCGCGTGTGCAACCATCTTGGCATCACCTACTTCATCCAAGGTGGCACCGCCATCGGCGCCTTCTTCGAACAGACCATCCTGCCGTGGGACGACGACATCGACCTCGGCATGACACGAGCCGACTTCAAGCGCTTCGTCAGAGAAGCGCCTGCCGCAGTGGGCGACGAATACTTCGTGCAGTGGCTCGAAACCGACCCGCACACCCCATACTATTATGCCAAAGTGATGAAGCGAAACACCCTCTTTGCCGAAGCAGACTTCATACACCTTCAGAAGCAGCACGGCATCTTCATCGACGTGTTTCCCTTCGACCGCGTGCCCAACAACCAGCGGTTGCAGCGCTGGCAGCGCACGGCAGCCAACTTCCTGAACTGCTGCTTCATGGGCAAAGACATTTGGATGTGGAAACACTGCGGCACTCCACAAGTGGCACACCCCACCAACAGAGGCTTTTGCCCATGTCTCTTCACCCGCATTGTCGATGCGCTCTTCACCAAACGCTTCATCTATCGCATGCTCTCGTGGGTGCAAGGCCTGTGGAACGGAAGCCACACGGCCACCCACTACAACATGGTGCTCATGCCCCGCGACCACATTGCCGTCAACTCCATCGAAAACATGCAGCGCATTCCCTTCGGCCCATTCACTGTCAATGCACCTTCCGACCTCGAAACCTATCTGCGCCACCACTATCCCCGCCTGCGCCGACACATTCCCAAAGAAGAGCAGCAAAACCACCGGCCTCAGTACCTCTCGTTCGATACTCGTACCGGCGATGGCGACATGCCCCAAAATGCCTAAAATCCACCGATGAAATCGCAAAAAACAACAATATGAAAAACCTTACCAAGCACGTGCTTCTGATTCTTGTGCTCGCGGCTGCCAACCTCGCAGCTTTGGCAGCCCTTCCCGTGCCGGGAAAAGCCTATAAGATTACCACACGAAGCACAAACTTTTACATTACCGAAAACAAAAGCAACCTCACTACAACCGCTACAAAGCCCACCGACAAAAGCTACGTGTGGGTGTGTGTGCCCCGCCCTGGCGGAAAGTTTGCCTTCGTCAACTACGTCACAGGAAAGTATCTGGGCTGGCGTGGCCTGCAAACCACAGCCTTCGACTACACCATAGCCGAAAGCAGCACCTACAGCGGATATTGCACCATGTGGAGCGACGCCCAGAATCGCCACGTATGGGCAAGCACCACGGCAGGTAGCAACACGTCGGCCTTTAATTATGGCACCGTTGTCTCCCAGGAAGCAACATGGATCTCAGAATTTCTTTTCGAAGAGGAAACTACAGGTCTGGCAGCCGGCACCATCAACAAATATCTCGTCAACGATAAAATCAAGGCCGGCAGCATTTATGCCCTGCGCTGCTCGAGCGGCCACTACCTCTTCGACACCGATGGCGCCGTGGCCACCAGCGCCACCTTGCCCGACGACGAAGCCTACTACTGGACCGTCGAAGCCTACGACGAAGCCAATAAAAAATACATAGTGCGCAACGTAAAATACAACACCCACAAACTCAATGCTTCTGGCGCCAAGCTCATCATCTACTCGGCTACCACTTCCAACGAGCCCATACTCGATGGCGTGCAGTACGTCTCGCACGGAGCCTTTTCCATCATCTGCGGAGGCAAGTTCATGACCTACAACAACTCAGGTGTGGCACAGACGGGCGCCACGACAATTGGCGACGGCACTACGCGCTTCACCGATTTTTTCTTCGATGAAATCGAGAATTTTAAGCTCAGTGTGAAGACCGTGGCCGACCTCTCGCTCACTTTTGGGTGGAACGGAGAATTGTTAACCGGCAATAGCGTAAACTTCCTCAACACTCCAGGTGCCACTGTTTCCGACAACAACATCACTACCAGCTTTGTCGGCAACAGCACCTATGCCCCCGGCTCCTTTTCGGCAGCCACCTGGAACGGCAACTCCAACCTGTCGGTTTTCTATGCACCCACGGCCAATATTTTCTGCGATAACTACGGCGAAAAATGGGTGCGTGTGAAACCTGCTGCAGCCGCCGGAACAAACAATTCGTGGACACTCTTGCCCGCCGACGCTTATGCGGGAGCCACGCCCCGGCTCGCGGCTCTCAATTTTGCCGACGATGGCCAGCTGTGGTGCTTTGTGGGCACGCCCGAAAACTTTAAGGTATATAATAAGCGGGCGGGAAGTGCGCTCATGTTGGGATATGCTGCCACCAGCAGCGGAACGGCGCTCACCATGACCGACGTGGCGGCCAACGCCGAGTGGAAACTCTCGTCCGATTACCTCACACCCTCGGCCAGCGTTGCGGGCTTTGCCATCGTGGCCGCTTCGGCCACCACTATGGCTGCACGCTGTGCCACGACTGTGGGTTCTGTGCTCACACTCTACGACGTGGCCGACAATGCGAGCCACGTGGTCTTTGAAGATGCCACGGCTCGTGTCGATATATCCCCGAATGTTTCTACTTCGGGCGGCACAACACCATCGGCCCTGCACTCCAAGTTGTCGGAGGTGACGGTGGCCTGCGGTGCGGGCTCGCAGCTTGTCGATTTGTTGCTCAGCGGCAATACTTTCTACGTGCCGCAGGGCGAAACCTTCACGCTAACCAATCAGAACAACCACCTGGGATATGAGCTGGGCAGCTTCTCAAGCAACGGCTTTGCAACGGTCGCAACCCAGACCGTGACAGCCAATTACACCGAGACGAATGCCGATGTGCGTTTCCTCTTCAGCGAGGATGAGTTGCATGACGGCACCTTCTCTGTGCCCTATCGCATACCGGCCATCGCCAAGGCACAAAATGGCGACCTGCTCGTATTCAGCGACGAGCGCTATAGCGGCAACGACATTGGGCGCATAGTTTCGGGGGCCAACACGTATCGCGTAGACATTGTGGTTCGCGTGAGCCACGATGGAGGCAACACTTGGGAGCCCAAGCAAACCGTGCTCGAGGGTACGGGAGTGAAGAGCGAACTGCTCTGCGGCTTTGGCGACGCCGCTGTAGTGGCCAACAGCGAGAGCAACGACGTGTTGCTCATGTCGGTAGTGGGAGCCTTGACCGACTATCCCGGCTCCACCCGCAGCAACCCCATCCGCGTTTATCGCACGCGTCTGGCTCTTGAAGGCGGCAATTGGGTGGTGAAGAGCGGCTCTGAGGTGACCGACTACTTCTATGGCCTTAACGCCCACGTGGGGGCAGGTGTGCTCCATGCCGACACGAAGGGCGCCTTCTTCACTTCGGGCCGCATCTTGCAGTCGCAGAAAGTGAAGGTGGGAGCCTACTATCGCCTTTATGCGGCTGTGGTGACCAATCGCGGTGTCTTTGTGGTCTTTAGCGACGACTTTGGCGAAACATGGGCCTGCCTGGGCGGCAACGAAGCCGCGGTGGGAAATGCGAGTCCCAATGAGTCGAAGGTGGAAGAACTGCCCAACGGAAACATCGTGGTGAGCATGCGCAAGAGCGGCGGCAGACAGTTCAACGTCTTCCGGTTCGACAATCTTGAGGCGGCTTCCGGTTCGTGGGATACCCCTGCTAATTCGAGCGTAGGCTCGGGCGCAGGTTCCGACTGCAACGGCGAAATTTACTTTGTCGACGCCTACAATAGCAGCAACGTGAAGGTGCGCATTGCCCTGCAGTCGTTGCCCCGTGGTGGTAGCCGTCGCGACGTGAGCATCTACTACAAGGCGCTCACCACGGCCGACTACACAAGCGCCAGCACGCTGGCCGCCGGATGGAGTGGCCCATATACAGTCTATAGTGGAAGCTCGGCCTACTCGGTGATGGCGCAGCTTGATAATAAAGAACTGGGCTTCGTGCTCGAAGAGGCTGGAAAAAACAACTCCACGTTTAGCTACAACATAGCATTCCTTCCGCTGAGCATCGAAACCATTACAGGCGGCGATTATCGCGCAGAAGTGCCCAACAACTGCCACATATCGATGACCACCGGCACCTTCACCGAAACCAACCAAGCCGGGACCGATGCCCGCACGTGGACTTCGACCCAGAGCGGGCCGCAGCTGCTGCTGAAATCCTATAACAGGTATTTTTCCAGCCACGAAAACGACATGCAAACGGCCGACGGCAACCTCATCTTATATGCCAAAGGGCAGAAAGGCTACATCGTAAGCATTTCGTCGGGCTATGTCATCACGGGCTACGAGTTCGACTTCACCAACAACGACACCAATGACATGAGCATATGGCGCGACGACACGAGTGAGAAGCTTGCCACAGCCGGCCCCGGCCTGCAGGCCACGGCCTCCGAGACTGGGCTCAGCGCCAGTCAGGTGCGTTTCCGCGTGGGGCCCACGGTGAGTGGGGGGACCAACCAGAAAGTAACCACGCCGGGCATTCGCGTAACCTACAGGCGTGCCGACATTGACATGACGGCCGGCGCCGGCGGCGACGGCAAGAGCTACCTTTCGCTATGCTATCCCGAAGACCTTGAAATCCTTACAGAAGGAACGGCCGCCTATGCCCTGACACTCAACGCCGAACGCACCGAGGCCACGCCTGTGGTCTATAAGAGCGTGGGCGATGTGATACCGGCCGAGACGCCGGTGGTTGTCATAAACAGCAATGCCGAGAGCACACTTAGCTTCCGTCCGCCGCTCACACAAGACCCCTTAGCCGAGCGTCCGGCCGAAAACGTGCTCATGGGCACGCTGGTCGACATTGTGCTCGACGGATCGAACAATTCCAGCTACCTCGTGCTTGGCAAATCGGGCGGAAAGATTGGTTTCTACCGCCCCTCGGCCAGTGTGACGTCAATTCCGCAATATCGTGCCTATATTGATAATTCCACCTTTGCCTCCAATGGTTTTGCCATCAGTTTTGGCGACCCCACGGCCATAGAAAATCCACTCGTCAGTGCGAAAGACCATGCTCAGCAGGGCTCTGCCGTATTCGACCTGCAGGGCCGTCGGGTGGAGCGGCTCGGACGTGGCATTTACGTACGCAACGGAAAGAAGATTATCATCAAATAAATCAATAAAAGTCAGCTATCATGAAACGATATACACAACCATCCTTGCGCGCCATACGTTTGGAAACCGAACGTATGCTTGCCCTTAGCGTAGATCCCAACAAGGAAACCGACGTGGTGTTTACGCGCAAAAAGATGCTTCCCGACAACGAGGAGGAATAGGCGGAAGAGTCTGCAAAGGCCCTTTTCGGAAACGGCAAGTCCCCACTTTTTAGAACGGAGTGGGCGCCTGAAGAAATTTCACCGTGGTGAGAAAGTTTTCCCACCGCGGTGAAAAAGTTTTTTCACCAGGGTGAGAAAGTTTTCCCACCCTGGTGAGAATACTTTTAAAGGGCACCTGCAAAAAACCTTAGCGGCATTTTGAGCCTCTAAAAACGCAGCAGAAGTTAAAAAATAGGCCTTTGTGCACACTGCTCTTGCGACTTTTCTATAACTTTGCTTCGCAAAATCAAATAACACCACTTTATGGAGTATCAACATACCAAAATTGAGAAAAAATGGCGCGCCCTTTGGGACGAGAAAAAGGTTTATCGCACCACTGAGGACGAGGGTCGTCCCAAGTATTACGTGCTTTCCATGTTTCCCTATCCCAGCGGGGCCGGCCTGCACGTGGGCCATCCGCTTGGCTACATTGCTGCCGACATCTATGCACGCTATAAGCGCCTGCAGGGCTATAATGTGTTGCAGCCCATGGGCTACGATGCCTACGGCCTGCCTGCCGAGCAGTATGCCATACAGACGGGACAGCATCCCGCCCTCACTACCGAGCAGAACATAAGCCGCTATCGCGAGCAGCTCGACCTTATTGGATTCTCGTTCGACTGGGAGCGCGAGGTCCGCACCTGCGACCCCGGCTACTACAAGTGGACGCAATGGGCCTTCCAAAAAATGTTTAACTCCTTCTATTGCTACAGCTGCCAAAAGGCGCAGCCCATCGAAAAGCTCGTGCATCGTTTCGAAACCAAGGGCACCGAGGGTCTGAACATAGCCCAGAGCGAGGAACTCTCGTTCACGGCCGAAGATTGGAAGACCATGAGCGAGGTGGAGCAGCAGCAGGTGCTCATGAACTACCGCATAGCCTATCTTGGCGAAACGATGGTGAACTGGTGTGCCGAACTCGGCACGGTGTTGGCCAACGACGAGGTGGTTGACGGAGTGAGTGTGCGCGGCGGATATCCCGTGGTGCAAAAGAAGATGAAGCAATGGTGTCTTCGCATCTCGGCCTATGCCCAGCGCTTGCTCGAGGGCCTCGACACCATCGACTGGAGCGAGTCGATCAAGGAAACGCAACGCAATTGGATTGGGCGCAGCGAAGGAGCAGAAATGCAGTTCAGGGTGAAGGGCGAAGACTTCGAATTCACCATCTTCACCACCCGCGCCGACACCATATTCGGCGTAACCTTCATGGTGCTGGCCCCCGAGAGCGAACTCGTGGAGCGACTCACAGCTCCCGAGCAAAAGGCTGCCGTAGAGACATATATTGAAGAGACCAAGCGCCGCACTGAGCTCGACCGCATGGCCGGCAAAAAGGTGAGCGGCGTATTCACCGGCAAGTATGCCATCAATCCCTTCACCGGCGAGGAAATTCCCATCTGGGTGAGCGACTATGTGCTTGCAGGATACGGCACAGGAGCCATTATGGCCGTGCCGGCCCATGATTCGCGCGACTATGCCTTTGCCCGTCACTTCGGACTGCCCATAGTGCCGCTGGTTGAGGGCTGCGACGTGAGCCAGGAAAGCTTCGACGCCAAGGAAGGAATCGTGACCAATTCGCCGCAGGCCGGCAAGACGGCGCTGCATGGCTTCTCGCTCAACGGCCTTTCTATTAAGGACGCCATTCAGAAAACCAAAGACTTCATTGCGGAGCATGACATAGGCCGCGTAAAGGTGAACTACCGCCTGCGCGATGCCATCTTCAGCCGCCAGCGCTATTGGGGCGAGCCTTTCCCGGTATACTACAAGGATGGAATGCCGCAGATGATTCCTCAGGAGTGTCTGCCCCTGTTGCTGCCCGAGGTGAGCAAGTTCCTGCCCACCGCCACGGGCGAGCCACCCCTTGGAAACGCCACCCGTTGGGCCTGGAGCGTAAAAGAAAAATGTGTGGTAGACAATGTGCTGATCGACCACAAAGACGTCTTTCCTCTCGAACTGAGCACCATGCCCGGCTTCGCAGGCAGTAGTGCCTACTACCTGCGCTACATGGACCCACGCAACAACAAGGCTCTGGTAGATGAGAAAGTGGATAAATACTGGCAGGCTGTTGACCTCTATGTGGGCGGTTCGGAGCATGCCACCGGTCACCTCATCTATTCCAGGTTCTGGAACAAATTCCTTTTCGACTGCGGAGTGTCGTGTGTGGAAGAACCCTTCCAGCGACTGGTGAACCAAGGCATGATACAGGGCCGTTCAAATTTTGTGTATCGCATAAAGGGTACCAACAAGTTTGTGTCGCATGGTTTGAAAGACGATTATGATGTGACCCCCATCCACGTGGACATCAACATAGTTCACGCCGATGTGCTCGATCTCGAAGCCTTCCGTGCATGGCGCCCCGAATATGCCGATGCCGAGTTTGTGCTCGAAGATGGAAAGTACGTGTGCGGCTGGGCCATTGAGAAGATGTCGAAATCGATGTTCAACGTGGCCAATCCCGACAAGATTGTGGAGAAATATGGCGCCGACACCCTGCGTCTCTACGAAATGTTTCTGGGTCCTATCACGCAGAGCAAGCCTTGGGACCAGAACGGCATTGACGGATGCTACCGTTTCTTGCGCCGTGCATGGAACCTCTTTTTCGACAAGCAGGGCCAGCTGGCCGTGACCGACGATGCACCCTCGAAGGAATCGCTCAAAACATTGCACAAGCTCATCAAGAAAGTGACGGAAGACATGGAGGAAATGTCATACAACACGAGTGTGGCCGCCTTCATGATAGCCGTGGGTGAATGGGCGCAGCAAAAGTGCAGAAATCGCGAGGTGCTCGAGAAATTCGTGGTGTTGCTCACTCCGTTTGCCCCCTATGTGTGCTGCGAGCTGTGGCAACTGCTGGGCCACGACGACATTGTGTTCGACGCCCAGTGGCCCACATTCGACGAGGCCTACCTCAAGGAAGACAGTGTGACGCTTCCCGTGAGCTTCAACGGAAAGACGCGTTTCACCATCGAGGTGGGCGCAGATGCTGCCAATGACGAGGTAGAAAAAATGGTGCTCGCCCACGAGCAGACGGCCCGCTATCTCGACGGAAAAACCATTTTGAAGATAATTGTTGTACCTAAACGCATCGTAAATATCGTTTTGAAATGACACAGCTGAGTCAACTAAAGTTAAGTTACTTCCAGGAAATCAAGGACTACGTCTCCATCACGCTTGGATTGGTGATGTATGCCATTGGTGTAAACGTCTTTCAGCTTCCCTATCAGATTACGGGTGGCGGTGTGGCCGGTGTCGGTGCCATTTTGTTCTATGGCTTCTCTTTGCCTCAGGCCTACACATTCTTTATCGTTAACATCTTCCTTTTGATACTGGCCATCCGCATTCTTGGTTGGAAGTTCTGCATTAAAACTATCTATGCTGTAGTTGTCCTGACCTTCTTGCTCGAGTTGGGACGCCAAATTTGCTATAATTATGGGCAGGCCCACTTGGGAGAGTTTGTGCTCAGTCCTAACGGCATGCCGCAGATAGTGAAGGACAATGCGTTTATGTCGGCCATTCTCGGTGCATCGATTGAGGGAATAGGCTTGGGCATTGTTTTCCTTAACAACGGCTCGACCGGAGGCACCGATATTATTGCCGCCATTGTTAACAAATATCGCGACGTCACGCTGGGCCAGGTCATCATGTTCTTCGACATCCTGATCATCACCTCGAGCGGCCTGCTTCCGGGCATTGGCATTTCTGAAATGCTCTATGGCTATTGCACACTCATCGTGTCGAGCATCTTGCTCGACTATGTGGTGGACCGCGGGCGCCAGTCGGTGCAATTTCTCATCTTCTCCGAAAAATATGGCGAGATAGCCGATGCCATCACCTCGACGGGACGCGGCGTAACCGTGCTCAACGGCGAGGGGTGGTTCACTCACACCGACCGCAAGGTGCTCTGCGTGCTTGCCAAGAAACGCGAGAGCACCAACATATTCCGCTTCATTCAGAGCATTGACCCCAATGCCTTTGTGTCGCAGAGCAAGGTTATCGGTGTGTTTGGCGAAGGTTTCGACCGCATCAAGGCAAAGAAGAACAAGGAAGATGTTGCCACGCCTAAATCGAAGAGCTAGAGGCATGTTCAGCCTGCAGCATCTAAAATAAAAAACAAAAGGATGAAAGTTAAGCCCGCCTCCCCACGCCAGAACGTTTTTGCCCTTGTGCGGTGGGGGGCGGCTTTGCTTATTGTGGCATTCCATTGCTTTGTGCTGACCAACCATCCTCAGGCTCATCTGTTCCGGCCCGCCGATGCTGTGCATGCCTTCTTTGTGATGAGTGGCTTTTTCAGCGCCCTGGCCGTTGACCGCAGGCCGCGCCCCCTTGGATATTATGCCCATCGTGCCCGCCGTCTTGTGCCACCCTATGCCGTGGTGGTGGCGGCGTGTGTCGTGGCAGGAGCCTTGCTTTCCAGCTGGCCTTTGGATCAATATATAAAGAGCGCGGAGACCTGGCGATATTTGCTGGCCAACCTGTCTTTCCTAAACTTTCTGCAGCCCACTTTGCCAGGTGTCTTCGCCGAGGGAAATCACGTGGTGACAGCTGTAAACGGTGCCCTGTGGACCATGAAGATGGAAGTGATGTTTGCTCTTGTCGTGCCAGCTCTGTATGCAATGCACCAAAGCGAACGTTTAGGTTCCCTGCGCCACTTCCTCTCGCTGATTCTAACCGTAGGTTGTTTTGTAGGAGCTACATATGCAGAGAGAAAACTCGTCATTGGCTTTCCCCTACACATTATGAAGCAGTGGGTGTTCTTCTATGCTGGCTTCTGTGCTTCGCTCTATGCAGAAAGGTTGAGCGAGCACCGCCGTGTTATCATTACAGGCGCCATCGTGTTTTTTGTGGTGGCACAATATGTTTTCTCTCTCTACTACGTTCTTGTGCCTTGCGCCATGGCGGCTTTGCTATCTTTGCTGGGGCCTTGCCGTCTGCCGGCCAAAACACCATTGCTGCCGCCCATCACCTTCGAACTCTATCTGGTTCATTTTCCCATCGTACAGATTCTCATAGCCCTCCTCCCTTCGCTCCGCCAGCATGTGGGGTTGCTTTTGCTCATGGTCTTGCTCCTTAGCCTTGGAGTTGCCATGATGCTGCATAAAGCTACGAGGATGGAGACCAAGATGTCGTAGAACGTAAAATAAATTTTGTATGAAAAAAATACTTTTTGCCACCAACAATGCCCACAAGCTTGAAGAGGTTCGTGCCATTCTGAGCGATTTCGAGGTGTTGAGCCTTGCCGATGTGGGTTGCCACGATGATATTCCCGAAACTGCCGACACTCTCGACGGAAACGCCTTGCAGAAGGCACAATACGTGTATAGTCGCTATCCCGACTATGCTTGCTTTGCCGACGATACGGGGCTGGAGGTAGAGGCCTTGGGCGGGCTCCCAGGAGTGCACACGGCGCGTTTTGCCTATGCCGACCGCAACGATACGGAGGCCAACACCGACAAACTTTTGCGCTCTATGTCAAAAAAAACTGACCGCCGTGCACAATTTAGGACGGTTATCGCGTTTATTAATAAGGAGGGCCCCGTGCTCTTCGAAGGCATTGTGCGCGGCGAAATAGCTCCCTGTCGCCGCGGCACCGACGGATTTGGCTACGACCCCGTGTTCATTCCCGAGCATACGGGGAAAACGTTTGCCGAACTTGGCCCGAAAGTGAAAAACTGCATCAGTCATCGCGCACGGGCCGTTGAAAAACTTTGTAGGTTTCTAAACGAGAAATACGGATATGAAGAATAGTTTCTTGAGGCGCGTCTTCATTTTTCTGCTCCTTTTTTGCACATTGGCTCCTACGCTCAAGGCTGCCGTGGGCGACTGGACGAATTATCTTTCTTATCGTACGGCTACACAATGTGTGGCGGGTGGAAAAACGGTTTTCGTTAATTTCGACGGCAACCTGCTTTCCTATAATGCTTCCGACGAAGAAGTGCATCTTTATTCAAAAGCAAGCGGTCTGAGCGATGCCACAGTTCAACTCATGGCCTATTCTGAAACGGCCAAATCTCTGGTAGTGGTATATGCCAATGCCAATATCGACTTGCTCGACTTGCAAGATGGCAGCGTGGTGAACATTCCGCAGCTTTCGCTCGAATCTACGCGAACGGGTTCGCCCGTGAGCCTCTCGGTTACGGGTTCCACGGCTACGTTGGCCACCACGGCGGGCATAGCCCTGATAGACCTTGAATCCGGACAGCTGCAAACGTTCTATCCTCAGTCGGTGGCCCCACGGGCAGCAGCCGTATTTGCCAAACGTTTGTTTGTGGCCAACTCGGCAGGTCTGCAAATGGGATTGCTTTCTGAGAATCTCTATGACACGTCGTCGTGGAACACGGTGTCTTCGGTCGTGGCCAATGACATGCAGGTGTTTGCCGACGGCCTTTATGTGGCTTCAGGCGCCGGCCTCATTCGCTACGAAGTTGCCGAAGAAGAGGGAGGCTTTACGTCGTCCACACTTTCGTCTCACGTTTTTACATCACTATCGGCAGTCCCCTCTGCGTTGGCAGCCCTCGGCAATGGGCGCGTGGCCACAGTGGCCGCCAGTAGTCCGAATACCTTGCAGCTCAATGCGACCGTGCCCGATGCTTCGTGGACGAGTGTGGCTCCTATGCAGCAAAGCGAACTTTGGGTGTGTCGGGGGCGGCAGGGTGTGCAGGCTTATGCGATTGACGGACAGCAAATCACTGAAAAATCTGCGTCTTTGGGAACCTATGGTTCGCAAACCGACCTTTGTGGTTTCTTGCGTATGGTGGACGACAGGCTTCTGATTTGCGGCGGCCGCATGGTCTATAACGACCGCATATTGTATGCACCCACTGCGCTTTATTATGAGAACAATGGGTGGAACATCTTCCAGACCGATGGAGTGATTCAGGCATCCAATATCGGCAATTACGCAAACTTGATGTCGATGGCCCAAGATCCAGCCGACGCCAATCATCATTTTGTGGCATCGGGCAACTATGGGTTGTTTGAGTTCCGTAACGGAAAGTTCGAAAAGTGCTACTCGCTTGACAATAGTGCGCTTCGGGCCTTTTATGGCGAGAGTCGAAACTCTGTGCGTGTAGATGGGCTGGCATACGACGATCAGGGCAACCTCTGGATGGCAAACCAACTCGTGGACACCACGATTTGTGTGCGCAAGGCCGACGGCTCGTGGTCTAAGATTTTGGTAGATGCTGTGCGCAAAGCGCGCCACCTTCAGAATTTCCTCTTCGACACGAAAGGCCGCCTTTGGGCCACCAACAGGTCTTGGGCCGGCGATGTGCGTGGCGGAGTGTTGTGCCTTGATTTTGGGGGCACCATCGACGACACGGACGACGATGTGGCCACCTTCCGCTATGCTGCGCGCAACGAAGACGGCGCCGCGGTTAGTTTTCAGGATGGAGCCTATTGCATTGTTCAGGACCAGGACGGAGCCATTTGGTTTGGGGCTCAGAGCGGCGTCTACGTCATTGACGACCCCGACAGCTTTTCGTCGTCCGACTTCACTGTGACGCAGGTCAAGGTGCCGCGCAACGATGGCACCAACTATGCCGACTACCTGCTCGATGGCATTCCCACCACAGCCATTGCTATAGACGGAGCCAATCGCAAGTGGATCGGCACCAGTGGCAGCGGCCTCTACCTGGTGAGCGCTTCTGGCGAGGAAATACTGCAGCATTTCACTGCTTCCAACTCTCCTTTGCCCAGCGACGTAGTGCTCGGGTTGGCCGTGAGCCGTCAGGGCGAGGTTTTTGTGGGCACCGACAAGGGCCTGGTTTCCTATCAGAGCGAGGCCGGTGAGCCCGCCGCCACACTCAGCAGTTCCCTCGTGAAGGTATATCCCAACCCTGTGCGCCCCGACTATCATGGCAATGTCACCATCTCGGGCCTCACTGCGGGTGCCGATGTGAAGATTGTCACCACGTCGGGACGTGCCGTGGCCTCGGGCATTGCCACGGGCGGAAGCTATAGCTGGAATGTGTGCGATTTCAACGGCCATAAAGTGTCGACGGGCATATACTACGTGCTGCTCGCCACCGAAGACGGCAGCAAGGGAATAGCGGCAAAGATAGCCGTCGTTCGATGAACGTGGAAAACGTGAAACTATTAGGAAAATAGCCGTTTTTAGCGCTTTTTTGTGAGCAAAATCAAAAAAAAACGATACTTTTGAAAAAAAAATGCGCAAAAAATTTGTTTGAAGAGCAAAAAACTATATATTTGCCAACGTGATATGCGCTTAAGCGCAGTAAATCAGGCATTTTGCTTGCCTAACCACATGCGAAAGAAAAGTTAATTCAATAAATTATTCACCTAACCATTAATTCTATTAAAATGAACAAGACTGAACTCGTAAATGCTATCGCCGCAGGTGCTGGTATTAGCAAGGTAGATGCCAAAAAGGCATTGGAAGCAGCAGTTGAAGCTGTTACTAAGACTCTGAAGAAGGGCGACAAGGTTGCTCTCATTGGTTTTGGCACCCTGAGCGTTGTAAAGCGTGATGCTCGCACTGGTGTGAACCCCGCAACCGGCAAGAAGATTCAGATTGCTGCCCGCAAGACTGTGAAGTTCAAGGCTGGTGCCGAACTTGCAGCTGCTGTGAAATAAGCTAAGCATTCGAAGTTTAAGGAGGACTGTTTGCCAAGAGGCAGACAGTCCTCTTTTTTTATGTCTTGTGGTGAGGCCAGAAAAAAAAGAGTTGGCTCAACTCTTTAAACAGTTGGCTCAACTCTTTTTTCTATCGCCGCTTTGTTTTGGCCTTCGGCTTATGCGGTTTTACCCTGTCCTGGTTCGATTTGTCGTGCTTGCCGGTGGCACAAGAAAACTGCCTGTGAGGGGTCGCGTTTCCATGGGTTTCACTATCTTTGCGCCATGAAAACACTTTTGAAGCGCTTGCTTTTTTTTCTTGCTCGCTCCCTGTCGCGCCTTCCGCTTGGGGTGCTCTATGTGCTTTCCGACATGGCGCGGCCTTTTGTGGGTGGCTATCGCCGCAAGATTGTGCGCCGCAACATTGCCAATTCCTTTCCCGAAAAGACGGAGGAGGAGCGCAAGGCCATTGAGCGTGGTTTCTATCATTTTTTGTGCGACTATGGCGTGGAAACACTCAAGTTGCTCACCATTTCGAAGCAGGAGATGATGAGGCGTATGCGCTTTGAGGGTGTAGAAGAGGTGAGGGCCGAGCTCACCGACCATCCCTTCGTGTTTCTCTACCTGGGGCATTATTGCAACTGGGAGTGGATTTCGTCGCTGCCGGCGTGGGTCGACTGCCAGTGCGGACAGCTTTATAAGCACCTGCACGACCCTGTGCTCGATCAGTTTTTCTATAGGCTGCGCACACGCTTCGAGGCTCTTAACATCGACAAGAATAATGCCCTTCGCAGTGTGTTGAAACTCAAGGCCGAGGGCACGCCTGCCATCATCGGTTTCATCAGCGACCAGGCGCCCAAGTGGGACAGCATTCACGACTGGGTGGACTTTCTGAATCAGGATACTCCCGTCTTCACTGGCACGGAACGCATTGCTAAGAAAGTGAATGCCGCCATATATTTTGTGGATGTGGAGCGTCCCAAGCGCGGATACTATGTGGGGCGGCTCAGAAAGATGACGGACAATGTGGGAGAATTTGGAGAATATAAGCTCACGGAACTCTACATGAAGCAGCTCGAGGCTATGATACGCCGTGCGCCCGAGTTCTACCTCTGGAGCCACAATCGCTGGAAGCGCCAGCGGAACAATGCGCCCGATGGCTTTCGGGCAGGCTGATGATGAGCGTTCTCTTTCCTGACTCTTGTGAGTTCGATGCTACAGGATAAAATGAAGCGGAGAAGACGTCCTCGCGATTTGAGGGTCTTCTCCGCTTTCTTGATACTCTGTGGCAAGTGCTGCAAAGCTGGCGGTGGCACTTGTGCCCTTAAAAGTGAGAGAGAACTGAAACACGTTTTAGCGTCGGTTCTTAGTGGTGTTTTAATAGGCTTGTTTGATTGTTCACTTTTGGGGTTCCTGCTCCATCGCTATGGAGAGGGGGGAGTATGCATATGTATTGTTTCACTTTTTTTCGGTGGCAATGGCTTCCCAATGTTCCATTTGTTCGATGAATTCGGGCTGCATTTTGCCGGTGAGGTCGAAGATGAAGAATTTTTCGGGTTGCTGCATGAGCACCACAACTTCGACAATCATTCCTTTGCGCGAACGTGTATAGATGCTGCGCTCGTCGTTGGCGCTGTGTAGCTGATATCGGGCTGCATTTTGCTTGGCAAATTGGTTGGCGCTGCCAAAGAGTTGCTCTGTGTTTTCGCTGGCCATTGCCACTCTGAGGCTTCTGAGTTGTCTCAGCATGGTGGCGAGCGTTTCGTTTTCTTCGACCTGAGTGAGCGAAAGCATTCGCTGGAGCATTTGCGGCCCGATGGTTCTCACCTCAAATGTGGCCGTTTTTTCGGCTTCGGCAAAGAGTGTGGCAAAGTCGCGTTCGTTTTGTGCCTGGGCCGTGAGGGCGGCGCCTATGGCAAATACGAGGGTGATAATGAGGTTCTTCATGCTTCTTTGCTATTACTCTATGGGGGTTTTTATGATGGCATTGAGGCTCATGGTGTCGTCGGCCGCTGTGGCGGTTTTGAGGCCGTCGCCAATGATTTTGAATGCCTCCATGGTTTCGTCGAGTGCGGCCTGAGGATTGTCGTAGGTTTCTACATAGTTGGCCGTGTTGTAGTCCCACGTGGCTTCGTTGCCTCCTCCGAAGGAGTATTGGGCTGCTGCCCCCACGGTGGCGATGATGGCCACAATGGCTGCTGCATTGAAGAGGGGGCGCAGGCGCTCGCTCCATGTGATGGGACGTGCCGCTACTGTTGCGGGCCCCGATGCGGGCTCTGTGTCGGCCTCGCCTATTTGCTGGCAAATGCGCTGGTCGAAGTCTGAGCCCAGACTCACTGCAGACTGCGTGGCTTGGTAATCGAACAGAGCCTTGAAGGGTGCCAAATGGGCGGGCAACTCGCTTTGGGCAAAGAATAGGCGCAGCATGGCTTCTTCTTGGGGCGAGGTTTCGGCGTTCCAGTAGCGCTCGAGTAGTTGTTCGATGTATTTATAGTCCATAGTTTTCTATTTTTTTGAATTGTTCGCGAATGGTTTGTCGTGCGCGGCACAGTGTGGTTTTCACGTCGGCTTCGCTGATGTGCATGACTGCTGCAGTTTGTGCCACTGTGAGGCCCTCTATGTCGCGCAGTTGCATCACGCTTCGTTGCTTTTCGGGCAGCTGGCTGAAGAGTCGGGCCACCCATTTCATGCGTTCGTCGTGTTCCATTCGTTCGTCGGCCGTGGGAGCCACGTCGGGGGTGTGGCAGACTCCGTTTTCATGAGCCTCGAGTCGCTCGGCTTGGTTGTCTTTGAGCGCAATGCGGTCGAGGGCCAGGTTGCGGCAAACGGTGAGACAATAGGCTTCGAGGCTTTCGACGTGGGCGAGCTCGTGGCGCTTGGACCACACCTTGAGAAGGGTGTCTTGCACAATGTCTTCGGCCTCTTGGCGGTGGAGAGTGATACGAAGAGCCAGCCGAAAGAGCTTGTCTTTCAGCGGCAGCAGGTCGTATCTGAAATTCTCTATTTTCATCGCTCTCTAAATGGAAGACGGATGAAGTGCGGAAAGGTTACGATTTTTTTCGAAAAAAATTCAATTATCTGCTTTCAGGGTGTCGATGATGACGTGTTGTCCGTTGGCCAGGGTGGTGGCAAAGGCATAGTGGTTGCCGCCTTCGCGCAGCTTTAGTTTCTTGCGCAGGGTGGCCACTGTTTCGGGAAAGTTGCGCACGGCGAGATTTGCCTGCCGCCCCTTCCATTGGCGCAGCTGGGCCTTCGAAAACCCGTGGCTGTTTTCCACCATGAAGCGTCGGCCGGGAAAGTCGGGGCAATCGGTCGGGGCGGTGTAGAGATGGCTGTTGGGGTGGAGCTTTTTGAGGCCGAAACGTTTTGAAAGCAGGTTGAAGGGGGCCAGTTTCATGACAGCGGCATGTGGTTCAAAGAGGAAGCGGTCTACGTTGTCGGCATATAGGGCTGTGGCGTCGCGCTCCTCGGCCAGGCTGAAGGCGAAGTCGTGGTTGTCGCCTACGGCATGGAAGGCAATGTCGGCAGGGGATGGAACGTGGCATTGCGTATCGGCCACGAGCAGCAGTTCCTTGCATTCGCCGCGAAGGGCCAGTGCATGGACCTCGATAACGGCAGGCAGGGCGGCCAGGGCCTGGCTCACGTCGAGCATGGGCGAGAGCTTCAGAATTACATGGCGGGTGCGGCTTTGGAGCAATGGCCAAAGTTCGTTCACGTTGGGTTCGCAGTCTTCAATGCGAACGGTTTTTTGTCCGGCGCTGTTGCGGCGTGCGGGGTCGAGAAAAATGAGGTCGAAGTTGCTTGCGGTTTGTTCAAGAAAAGTGCGGGCCTCGTTGTGCCACACTTGCGCATTCCTCAGTGCCAGGCATCCGAAATTATGGCGTGCCAGCTGGCAGAGCTGTTCGTTGCGCTCCACATAATGGGCCGTTTCAAAAAGAGGCGCCATAAAAGAGAAGTCGATGCCCAGGCCTCCGGTGAGGTCGGCCAAGGCATGGCGCTCTGTACTGGCTATCCGTTCGGCCACGCGAGCCTTATATTGCGCGGCCTGCTGGCTCGAACACTGCTCGAGCGAGAGGCGAGGCGGATATTCAATGCCTTCGGTCTGAGCCCAGAGCGGCACTTTCTGGCTCAAGGTGCGCCATCCTTCCACTTGCTGCACCATCCAGGCCCCGTCGGGGTGGCCCTGCAACTTGAGGGCCAGGCGTTCGAGCGGCATAGAGGTGAGCCATTCGTGGGGGAGGTTGACGAGAGGGCTGTCTGGCATGTGTGTATGCGGCTTGCGTCTTTTTTTTATGGCTTCATGTGGATGTCGCGTTGCGGGAAGGGTATTTCTATGCCGTGGGCATTGAGCGCATTGTATATGGTTTCCTTGGCGCGATATGAGAACACATTTTTTTCGCTCACCAGGGCCCAGTAGGTGACAAAGAGGTCAACACTGCTCTCGCCGAAATTGGCCAGCAACACGTTGAAGCCTTTCTCCTGGTCGATGACGTTGCGTCCCAGTGTGTCTTTATAAACAATTTGCTGCAGCGCGTCGACGATGATTTCACGCACTCGGTTGACGTTTGTGCCATAGGCCACGCCAACAGGCACTTTCACAAGTTCGTAGTTGTGGTTGCGCGTCAGGTTCTTAAAGTTGTTCGAGAGCAAGTTGCTGTTAAGAATAGACATTACAGCTCCGTCGAGCGTCACGATTTGGGTGCTCTGGTAGGAGATGCTCTCCACCTTGCCTTGCACTCCGTTGCAGTCGATAAAGTCGCCCACTCTGAGGCGTCCCGCCATGAGCGACATGCCATAGAAGAAATTGTTGAGCAAGTCTTTCATGGCAAATCCCACGCCGGTGGCCAATCCGGCGGTGATGATGCTGATGCCCGATTTCGGAATGTCGAGCAAGAACATCACGGCAATGACGTAGAGGCCCCACACAATGATGTTCAACACGTTGTTGACCAGTGTGAGGTTTATTTCGTTGCGGCTGATGGGCTTCCCATTGTTGTCGGCAATGGCTCTCTTCAGCCGGAAGTGGCGGTAGGCCGACTTGAGGAAATATACAGCATGTTTGAACACGAAGAAGGCTGCCACTACTACCACCAGCTTGAAGAGCGACACCGAGATGAGGCCTTCGACCTGAAGGAATGGGTGGAGGAAGATGCCGATGCACGTATCGCGAAGGTCGAACACGTCGCTGGCCCAATAGATGCAGTAGAGAACGCTGAGCACGCCCACCACTGGCACGAGCACCTGATGAAGGAGGTCGAACCACCACGTCACGGTGATGATTTTCCCTTGCTGGGCCACGTAAAGGGCTTTGTGTCGCTGGCGGTAGTCCTTCATGCGTTGCTTCACGGTGCGTTCGTAGAGCAGGTCGAGCAGGTCGAACACACAGGTTATGGTTTGAATGGCCGTGAGCTGGAAGAGCCACCAAATGAGTATCTGTACCGACATGAGCACATATCCGGCCCACGAGAGCACACACGACACGAGCATCACGGCCATTGATATCCACGTATAGGCCACGTCGCTCTTGGGGAGGTTGGGGTGGTGGTGCCTAATGACTGTCCATTGCCACCACGTGAAGACGAGCAGAATGGGTGGAAAGAGCAGCGACACCAGATAGTTGGGGATGAAGATGATGCGGAATGAGATGATGATGAGCCCCATGAGCGCTATTGGCAGATAGATGCGGTAGCCGCTCGAAAGCTGGCTGCTGTCGAGGCGGATGAGCAGCGAGAGCGTGATGGCCAGGAGCATCCATGCATATTCTGCCAGCAAACCGGTAGCCATGCCGATGAAGTCGTTGTGAATGAAGCTCCTCGTTACCATGATGGAAATGGCAAAGAGCAGCACGCTTGCCGAGATGATGATGGCTTTTTTTCGCGAGAGGAAACGCTCCGTGTGTAGCTGCGGAACGAAGCGCATGCCCGTTCTCACCAGCAGGTTGCCCACTATGGCCGATGCGATGAAGAAAAACAGGATGAAGAGCGAGAAGCCGTAGACAATGGGCCCACGCCATTCGGAGCGTGCCTCGCTATAGGCGCTGTCGTCATATTTGTCTTGCACGTCTTGCTTGGCCCGCTTAATAGCCATGGGCAGCGAGAAGAGCGTGGCAAAGTAGCTTTGGTCGCCGTTGACGAAGATGCTGCGCTGAATGTCGTGATAGCGCGAAGTGGCGTAGTCGAAGAGGTCTTTCAGGCTGGCGGCTATTTCGTTGTAGTGGTTGTTGTCTTGCTCCACGCGGTCTCTGAGGGCGAGCATTTCGCTTAGCAGGAGTTCGGCATAGCGCACACACTGTTGGCGATCGCTGAGAGCTGTTCCGGTGAGCACCAGGGGGTGGAGCGTGTCGGGTTCGGCCTGTTCGTTCCCGGGCTGGGCTGGCAGCATGGCAGTGAGGCTGTCGATGGGCATGAGGCTGTCGATGACCTGAATGACGGTTTGGCTGTCTTGCTGTATGGCTGGCGGAAGACCCTTGAGCGTGGCAATGAGACCTTCGTAGCGTTTTATTTCGGTCTCTATGCGGTCAACGATGCGGTCGTAGGGCACTCGCTTGCGGTTAAACTCGCGATAGAGTTGCGTGGCCTGCCCGCAGGCATAGGTGAGGTCGAACGTATAGTTTTGCTTTTGGCTGTAGAGCATCAGCGAAATCTGGCTCGACCGCTCCATGATGCTCACCAGCGATTTGTGTTGGGCAGCAGTCATACCCTCAAGGCGTTTCATGAAGATTTGCTGGTCGGCATAGGCCTTTTCGAGTTCCACACGCAGCACCTTGAGCGTGGCATGCAGGTTGCGCTCCTTCAGCACGGCGTGGGAGGCTACGGGAAGGAGCAGCAAGAGCGCGAGTATTAGGTTTTTCTTAAGCTTCATCGTTTGGCATAGTGTTTTTTTGTTGGAGGTGGCCGATGGCTGTCGGGGTTGTGGGGTTAGTCGAACTTGAAGTTATCCAACTTGGCGCGGTAGTAGGCCTCCACATCCTTCCAGTGGTAGTAGGGGGCCACGTCGCTCGCCACGGGCAGGCGGGTTTCGTGCTCGTTGAGCAGAATCTTTACGAGAATGTCGTCGGAGCCTTTCTTTTTATAGAAAACCCACTGTATGTTGCTGGCCATGGGGAACACTTTGTAGTTTCGCCACTGGGCATCGAGGTTTTCGAAATCGTAGTATGTCTTTCCGTAGTTGTCGAGTTCCAGCAGGCATGCCAGTGGCATCACCACGACTTCGTGGCCAAAGCGCAGGGTGGCGCTGGGCTGGGGCAGCTTCAGGCACGAGTCGGCCGTTTCGAGAATGTTGCGCAGCAGGTTGGCCTCATAGAAAGGCATTTTTCCCTTCGTCAGGTGGCTCGGACCATAATACATGTACCAATACATGTTGTCGATAGCCCATTTGCGGTAGCATTCCTCCGTAGTGAAGAGGCCGTAGAGGTCCATATCGGTTTCGAGGCTCTGCATGTTGGCCGCCACGTTGAAGATTTGGTTCCACAGGCTTTCGGCTTTCACGCTGTCGGCCACATATTGCGCATCGTTGAAAATCACGCCCATCAGGCGGCCGGCATCAAGGTGCTCGCGACGATAGGCCGCCATGGCCTTTCCTATTTCTGGGTTTTTGCGATAAGCGCCCAGTCGGTCGTCAACCTCATAGTTCATGTAGTACATGTCGTGCTGGCTGGCGTCCGAAGTGATGCGCACCGTGGGGTTTTCGGTTTGCAGCTCAAGCGCTTCGTTCATCATCGAGAGAATGCAGCGAATGACGATGGTGGAGCGGGCATTGACTTCCAGATTTTTGTGTCTGAAGATTTCGGGGAAGTTGTTCACCATTCGTCGGGCAATGCCGCGATGTTGTAGGGCCCCGAGCGGGGTGAGTTCGCCCAGTCGGCCTCGCGACATGCGGTAGACGCTGTCGAGCACCGTGAGCACGCGCTGCCCTTCGGCCGTGAGTTTTCCTTGTCGGGCTGCGCGTTTCAGCGTTTCAAAGGGGCGCCGATAGTCGCCCTCGCCAATGTGCCATCGGGAGCCGTGGCGTGCATAGTGCGAAAAGTAGAAGGGTTTATAGCCTTTCGGGGCAGGAGTCTGAACCACTCCCACGGGTTCGGGATAGGCCAGGTAGTTGGAAGCCGAACGATGGATGTCGGCCTGGATTTCTTGGAGCGCGGTTTGCGAAAAAGCGGCCAGCGGAAGAAGCAGAAGCCACAGGAATGAGCGTTTCATAGGGAAAGAAATTAATTTGTGCGTTTTGTTTCTCGGCAAAATTAAAGATTTCTGTAATTTTGTGGCACATCACTAAACAGAAAAAACCTATGCATACATTCTCTTCGTTCGAGTCGGTGGTAGACCATCTCTCGACTCTCGGCGGCCAGGGCCGCAAGCGTGTAGTAATAGCCAACGGCCACGACGAGGGCACCCTCGAGGCCGTGAAAAAGGCTTTGAAGGCGGGTTTCATCGACGCCATATTCGTGGGTTCGTGTCCCGAGGTCGATGCCGAGCTCGAGGGTTTCGGCAGCCACATCGCGATGCACCCAGTCGGCGACGAGGCCGAAACAGCCCGCGTGGCAGTGGCCATGGCCCGGGGCGGCCAGGCCGATATCGTGATGAAGGGGCTCATCCACACCGACGTGCTGCTCCATGCAGCCCTCGACAAGCAGTGCGGACTGCTCGAGCCTGGCCGCGTCATGACCCACGTGGCAGCCTGCAAGGTTCCCTCGCTGGGGCGCCTGCTTTTTTTCACCGACCCCGCCGTCATTCCCGAACCCACCATGCCGCAGCGCATGGCGCAGGTAGAATATCTGGTGTCCATCTGCCGGCAGTTTGGAATTGAAGAGCCCCGCATCGGGCTGGTGCATTTCACCGAGAACATCTCGTCGCGTTTTCCCTGCACGGCCGACTATCAGGAGCTGCGCCGCATGGCCGAAAGTGGAACGTGGGGCAAGGCCATTGTCGACGGGCCGCTCGACGTGCGCTGCTGCGTAGATCCCGTGGCGCTCAAGACAAAGGGCATCTCCTCGCCCCTTCAGGGACAGGCCAACGCGCTCGTCTTTCCCAACCTCGAGGCCGGTAACGCCTTCTACAAAACCATCTCTTTCTTTGCCCAGGCCCAAATGGCCGGCATGCTCTGCGGCACCACCAGCCCCATCATCCTTTCCTCGCGCGGCGACGACGCTGCCACAAAATACTACAGCATGGCCCTGGCTGCCATGATGTAGAAGCCATAAGGCCAAATACACGACGTTAGCGAAGAAACAGGCAATTTTTTGCTTGTTTCTTCGCATTTTATTGCCCATTATTCTCTTTTATGTGCAAATTATAGAGAAAACTCAGGGGAATTATGTAGTTTTGCAGAGCAAATTAAATGAAAAACACTTTATTCAGATGAAAATACTCGTAGTAAACCCCGGCGGAACATCCACCAAAGTAGCCATATACGAAGATGAGCGCAGACTGGCCATGACCAACATAGAACACAGCGTTGAGGAACTCGCAAAGTTCCGCAGTGTGATGGATCAGTTCGACTTTCGTCGCGACCTCGTGCTCGACGAGCTGCGCCGACACAACATTCCCCTTGAATTCGACGCCGTCATAGGTCGTGGCGGACTGGTGAAGCCCATTAGCGGCGGCACCTACGAAATCAACGAAACCCTGTGGAACGACACTCACCACGCCCTGCGTCAGCACCCCTGCAACCTCGGTTCGCTCTTGGCCGGCGACATAGCCAAGCTCATGCCGGGATGCAAGGCCCTGACGGCCGACCCCGGCGTGGTGGACGAGCTCGAAGACGAGGCCCGCATCAGCGGCACGCCCGACATGCCGCGCATCACCATCTGGCACGCGCTCAACCAGCGCGCCGTGGCCCGGCGCTTTGCCCGCGAGCACGGCACCGCCTATGACCGCCTGAACCTCATCATGTGCCACATGGGTGGTGGCATATCCATAGCCGCCCATCGCAAAGGGCGCGCCATCGATGCCAACAATGCCCTCGACGGCGAGGGACCTTTCTCGCCCAACCGTTCGGGCTCGCTGCCCATGGGCGACGTCATACGCAAATGCATGAAAGGGCAATATACGGATGCCCAAATGCAGAAATACATCACCAGCCGCGCCGGGCTCTATGCCCACCTGGGCACCACCGACGTGCGCGAAATCGTGGAGCGCATTGCGCAGGGCGACAAGCATGCCGAACTCGTCTTGGGCGCCATGATCTACCACACGGCCAAGGCCATCGCCTCCGAGGGCGCTGTGCTCTATGGCGAGGTCGATGCCATTATCCTCACCGGCGGCATAGCCCACTCCGACTATGTGACATCGCGGCTCAAAAAGCGGCTGGAATACCTCGCTCCCGTCTATATCTACCCCGGCGAAGACGAAATGGAAGCCTTGGCCGAAAACGCACTGGCCGTGCTGCGTGGCGAGCAGGAGCTCAAAGTGTATAAATAAAAACGTCGCCTTTGGCCCCGTTTTCCCGGCGGGTATCTTCGAAAGCGGAGGAACCAAAAAATGAAGAGTTGGCTCGATAGTTTTTTCTATCGAGCCAACTCTTTAAACTACTGGGCTTCTAATGGAGAGGTTGCGGCTCGCAGATGTTGCACGGGAGCAGATGCGCAAATTAGGCCGCAGCAGGCTGCTGAAATGCCCGGAGACATCTTTCTTATATCTTTTTCTGGGCACCCTGCCTCCTCCGCATCTATATTTATTATCGGTGTCCGCATTAAAACAAAAATCGGGGACGAAGCATTGGAGTTTGCTTCGTCCCCGAATAGTTGCGTAGGGAGAAAGAAAGTATTACTTAATCAGCACTTTCTTACCGTTAATGATGACAACACCCTTGGTGGGCTTCACTATGCGGCGACCCTGCAGGTCGTAGACGAAGCCGTCCATGTTGTCGGCAGCGGTCTTGGCGGTGCTGATGCCTGTGGCACCCTCAGCTACGATGCTCAGTGCACGGGCATTGGCGGTCGATGTCGGAATGAGTTCAATCCAGCACTTGCCAGCGGCCAGTGTGCCAGCATCCTTCACCCATACGAAGTTCTTGCCCGTGAGCACGTAGTGGTCGGCCTCCTGCATGTCCTCGTCTGTGAACGTCTTGTCCACGAGCGTACCCTTGAAGTGCTCGCTGTCATACTGCACGTTGCTGGCATCCTCGCTGCTCACGACGATGTTCACCTCAACCTCCGTGTCGTTGTCGTTATAGATGAAGTAAGGCATCTCGGCAGCTATCACGCTCAGTTCGCCGGTCAGTTCCACCTCCGTGTTGCTGACGCTCTTCACCGAGTAGAGTTTCACGCCTTCTACGGCATTCTCTATCTGGCGCTTGTCGGCATCGATGCGTGCCATGTAGCTCTTGGCGGGGATGGTCAGCGTGATGCGCTTCAGGGCCACTTCAGCCTTGGCAGCGTTGCTTGCAGCGGTGAGTGCAGCGAGTGCAGCGTCAACCTGCTCCTGCGTAGCGTCGGGATTGGCCTGCACGCCCTTGGCGGTGTTGATGGCTGTCTGCAGCGCGG